>JAFQAG010000152.1 GCA_017416985.1 Clostridia bacterium | reverse complement strand
TACACATCCTCGGCGGCGGAAATGGTCTTGTCGGCAATCTTAGAGCCAGCACCGGCAGCAAACTTAGCATAAGCGTAAGCGTCCACACGCTCGCTCATTTCGGCGGACTGCTTGACAGCGAAATTGTCAATCAGTTCCACATTGGTCTGTGCGGCTTCGATGTCGCCAACCTTGGCAGCGAAATACTTCTTGAAGTCGAACAGCATGGTAACATCGGAAGTGTCAACATCTTCCCAATTTACAGTACCTTCATAGTCGTTAATAGTACCTGCGCCCATCTTATTAAAGACAACTGCTTCAGCGGTCATCTCAGAGGGGGCAGTGGTCATTAGGTTCAGAACAGAAACCTCGTTATAATTTTCAATTAGCCGTGCTTCCCACAGCTTTCTCAGAAAGTTAGCCATTTTTAAATATCTCCTTTATAAAATCATTTGTTGTTTTTCATATCATTGAAATATGCGTTAATTTCATCGATGGACATATTAGCCAGTTCTTCGGCGGATAAAGTGCGCTTGCCGTCATCACCTGCGGCGGGCTTGTGACTTTCGCCCAGCTTCTTTGTAACCATGGCGCTAAGAGCAGCGTTAAACTCTGCCTCTAGTTCGTCAAGGTTTGCCAAAGTATCAGCCTCATTTGCACCAATAAAATGACGAATTAATTTAGTGGGTAGACCCTTTTCATTAGCAACGGACAAAGCCTTATTGGTTAAATCCTTGTGTAAAGCATCAGCTTTCATTTGCTGAATCTCTGCTTTCAGCTTTGCAACCTCTGCGTCCTTTGGGTCTGTGTCTGGATAGAGTTCCTTAACCTTTTCATTAACCAATCTATCCAGGTTGTTTGTTTGCCAAGTTTTCAAACCCTTTTCAAAATGCTTGTCAAAACGTGGCTGCAAGATTGCCTTTCCTTCGGGAGTTTCCAAAAATGCATTGACTCTATCGTTGGTCAGATGACCGGTAATAAATGCCTCGTATTCCTCAGAACCTTCAAAGGATTTCAGGCTTTCCAAAATTTCATTGAATTCCATAACATTTTTCCTTTCCGTTTTTATCCAGCCCCTAGCGTACAAATCCGCTAGATTCATTCGATAAATTGAGAATTTCTAAAGCGCCCCTAGTGTCGTTAATCCACTAGATTCAAGTTAGATTTTTAAGAATGATGAAAATATGTAAAATGCCCCACAGCGGTAAAGCCGTAGAGCATCAAACAAAGTATTAATTTGCAATTGCGCTATGCGCTCTGTGTGAGCTGGAAATTCTCTTGTTTCGTGTGCCATAGTTTAAATTTTCGTAGGCAGTTGCCCAAACAAGATTATCCAAAGAATTGTTTTCCTTGTTTTCGTCAAGGTGGTTAACAAGTGGCTTGTTTTTGGGATTTGGAAGAAAAGCCAAAGCAACCAGGCGATGAATTAATGTATTTTTCCACTCCCCATAATAGGGTAGCTTCACGCATAAATAGCCAGCATTGTTTTTATATGGCTTTAGATAGCGTTTTCTATCAGCGTTCCAAATCTTTCCTTGGTCTGAGACTAAATAAATGTTGTCACACTCAATAGCCCGCCACCATTGACCATCATAGCGAATGCAATTTTTAAAATTATAGTTTCTGTCTGATTTCGTAATCATATATTTTCCCTCTTTTGTTTTATGTCAGTCCGGCGACCTGCTTAATATAATCAGCAAGCAAAACGCCGTTATAATAAACGTTGCCTATAAACTTAGCGTCTAAGGCAACTTCCATAGCGTCGGATTCTGCAATTTTTCCAATGCCTAACCCTTTGCCACCTGCACGAAAATCTAACAAGACTTGAATAGTTGATACAAATACTTCGTCTTGTGCTGAGTTTGACAAAGCATCAGTAACCACAACTTTAAAGTTATAGCTAGATGTTTGGTCAAAATCCGTTGTTAACTCTGTGCTTGTGTTTTTCTCAATAGCGCCGTAGGTTGTCCAACTGGAAGTTGTAGACTTTTTATAATACAAAGTCGCCGTTGTGCTATTCTTGCCGTTTACGCTTGCAAATGACCAATTAGCCGTAATAATCATCTTGTTAGGGTTAATTTCGTCTCTTGCCGCCGTAAATGCGGTAATAGAAGGTTTGGTATAGGCATAGAAAGTAATTACATTAGATGTAACCTTTGCAGAGCTGCGCCCTCTGCTGTCCTTTGCTACAACACCAAAACTCTTGTTTCCAGAGCTTGAAATAATGCCGCCGGTATAGTTTAAACTGCTACCGTTGACCGTAGTGCTGTAACCGCTGGACAGAGTAAAGCTATTAACCGTGGAGCTGTAAGCGCCGCTTGCACTTGCAGAAACCTTAACTTTTGTATATCCAGCAACAGCCAGACCCCAACCATTGACAACGCTATTTCCGCTATTGTCAATTGTGGCGGTAACTGTGCCAACAGTTGGAATAACCGTTGACGGGACTGTTACAGTAAAATTCTTTGTAGCCGCTGAGCCTATTTGTGTTGTTGCACCGCTATTTGAATAGGTGTAAAGCGTTGCCGTCATCGTGCCACTAGTAGCACTCGGCAATTGGTTAGCTGCGGCTAACGGAATTGTATAACTAGTGTATGTATAGGCGGAAGTTGTATTAGGGTGGATTGCACCCGTGGTATAATTCCAACTGCCAATAGAAAACTTGATTTTGTATCTGAAGGATGCAGCATTAGGCGTCCATTTGATACTGCAAGCATTGCCCAACGTTACATTGCTAGCGCTGGTAATGCTGGACGCTCTGGGGATTGTATCAATTGTAAAGGTGCTACTACCGCTTTTATTGATTGCCCAGTTGTAAATACCAGCCTCAACAGATATTGTTACAGATTTAGTACCGTCGTTAGCGTGCGTGACCGTATGTGTGCCACTTGCTAGCTTCGTACCAATATAACAATTGGTATGTTCGGAATGACTGCGATAATAGACCTCTGTACCGTCAATCTTTACCCGCAATTCTGAAACAACAACATAACCGCTGGATGTACCGCCGCCGACCAATTCCCAACTAATCGTTGTTTGGTTATTTGCAACGCTTTGTGTTGCAGTCCAATTTAGAATAACGGTTTTGGTTTTTCCGCTGTCCGGTGTCCAGGCGTTTGTTTCTACACTGCCACTTAAAGCCATATGTTAACCCCCTTATGCGCCTTGCCATGTCAGAGACACGCCACCGTCTGCGCGGGGAGAAAAGAAGAAGTCGCCCAGAATCAGAGTGTTATTAATAACTGCGTCCGTAATGTACAACTGACTATTGCTAATGTAGGAAACAACTGTTTCGCCCTGCTTGAATGCTAACCGCTGGTTATCGATAACAGCTTTAAAATCACTGGTTAATGCGCCCAGGGTTAAGCCGTTTTCATCGAATTGCATATACTGTCCGATGTCGGCTTTGTATTGGTCAAGCTGCGCCGTTGTTTCGGTCAAAACATCAATATATTTAGCGTCAATTTGGTTGTAAATGATTTGTGCCTCAGTATGGACAGCCTCATTAATTTGTTGAGTCCACCTGTTTGTATCGGTCAAATCATCCAATGTTGTAACGTTGGTATCGGCAGCGGAATTAATACGAATTGAACCATTTAACACTAGTTCGCCGTTGGCATCCACAAACATAACAGGCGTGATTTGTTCCGCACCATTAGAATCTAGCTCTTTGCGCTGGATTGTAAATGCAATTTGGTTTGCATTTGCGTTTGTGCCGTCTGTGGTAATAGTAGCGCCGTACTCATCTAGCGTAATGCTGTTACTAGTGTTATAAATTCCAACCTTTTCCGACAAAATCAAGTTACCAACTAATGTATCTGCAATAACTCCATAGGTTTCTTCCATCTGTCCCGTCATGGGATTATAAAATGTAAAATCACCAATACCGGCGCGGCTAGATAACCAATTATCGTCTGTCAGATATAAGCCCCTATTAATCAGTTTTAATTGCTTGTCATCGTATGAATCCGTAATAGGCGAATACTCTTTGCAGAGTAGACCATGGGAATCAAAAGTAATATTCTGATTTTCGGCGCTGTCAATGATTTTCATTTTTGTTAGGGCTAAACCCTTTGTAACCCAATTGTCCAACTCATCACTTGACTTTTTGTTTTGTCCAGTTTGCCGGACAATAGAGGGGTAAGAAGTTGCCATAGACTGCGCCATATCCAACACACTATTAATGTCGCTTGCGTCATCCTGGGCAACCTTCACGTCTGAGAATGTTATTGCAATGTTGCTAAGATTATTAAAATCAATCTCGTAGTCTAGCAATCTCAAACGGTATATAATGCCGTCAACACATACCCTAATCCAATTGCCAACCTCGAAGTAATCAACCAAAGGTTTAAACTCTTTCATAACCAACAGATTTTTGAGCGTGGCGGAAATGGAGTGTTGCAGAGTAGCGGATTTAATAATTTCCTTTTTGGCTACCTCCACAAACTCTAACGCAGTCTCAAACAGTTCTGCATTGGTCAGACCTTCAGAAATATAGTTTTCGTTCTTGTGGGTATCTTCACGCCGATAAGCGATAAACTCTAACCACAATTCACTACCTAAAAATGCTTCAAAGTCCAATGCTGTTTGAATCTCGTTTTTATACTTTTCGATGATGGAAAGCATAGCGCCAACCGCTGCAATTTCGGTTTTTCTTAGTTTGATTTCTTCTTTGATATAGGTTAGTTTTTCGTAGTATGGTACATAAATACTCCGGTATAAATCAGGGTCTTTATTTCCCCATGCGCCCTTATCCGCTATACCTTCTTCAATCAGCGTATCAAGGCAACTTTGGCAAGTATCAGACAACAATAAAAGCACAGAAAGACTATACCGCTTGATGTAAGCAATAAAATCCTCTGCGCCATACTTAAATAGTTGTAAAATTTCGGGAATGCTGCTTAACTGTTTAGCTTGTAGCTTTTCCAGCTTTTCAGTAACCAACTCACCAAAATCATCTGTAATAATGACCGATACTCTAGCGCCGGTTGCTGTATCTTCTGGATTTTCCTTGTTTGTGACCTTAAATGTGCCGTCCCATTCGCAGGAATCCGGCAGATATAAGCTAGCATCGATTTCCACGGTATAGCGTGGGTCAATCAGTGTTTGCGCCATTGCTAAAACAGAGCTTTTCACATTATCGGCAGACAGATTTTTAAGATTCTTAACCGCCACGGGGGACAGGCTAGCATAATTTAGATTAGTAAGCTGGAGCTTTGCGCTCGTTCTGTCCATCTCTGGCACAGCGTTTAAATCGTTTTCCAGAAAACTATAAAAATCCAAAGCGTCATAATACACGCCAATCAAAGGCGGATAGCCTGTAACAGTGCTATCAAGCGTTTGCAGCTTATCCGAATAACTGTGATATTTGGTAATCAAATCATTAAAGCCGGTCAGCGTGTCGCTTGTTAGGTCTGTGACGTGCTGCGTGTTGTAATACTCATAATTTTCATCGTATTCCGCAAGCCGTTTAACAAGTTCCTCGCTCATATCTTCTTTAAGCTCATCAGCAATAAACCAGATATAACCGCTTCCGTTGGGATTGCAATTTTGTACCGTCTCAGTCATCAAGTCATCACCTGCAACCAATCTAAAGCAGTTTTTCACCGCTCCAATATCGGTTGAATAAATGATGTTGTCGGCTAAATTTTCAGTATCAACATAAATAGTTGTGTCTGTTCCATAGCCGGTTAAAATATTGGTGCTTCCACACTCAGGACAAACGGCGGTAAATTCGTCACGCTTGCCGCAATCAATACAGAATGATTCAAGGTCATAGACACTAACCGTTCTGGAAATGTTGCCGTCTGAATCGGTTACAACATCAATATCAAAAAGACAATTGATTTCCTGGCTAACGGTCTGCATAGCATCATAAAGGGAAACACTGTCAAAAGTGAAAGTCCGCTGAATGCTAGCAATACTAACGTCTACATGGTCAATCTTGTAATGTGCCGCTTTGCTCATCATGCGATGCAGCAAAGAAAACTCAGGGTTAAACTCATCGTATAGCACAGTTGGCTTGTAATCCTCTTTTGCAATCTCCGTTTCGGTATTGCATTCAAATTCATACAGGTTAATTTGTGATAATTCAGCTTCGCCCAAAGATTTAGCGGTTACATTCTTGACTAGCTCCGTTGACTCATCCAGTTCAACATAGATTTCAAACCATTTATTCCAATCCCGGCACCACATCAGCTTTAAATTTTGTAGCTTGTCCCACAAGTGGTATTCTGTGTCGTTATCGGTCTTATTTACTTTAAAAGACAACTCAGAACGGGCATTAAGGCAATCACGAAAAACAATATTGTGTGCCGGAATGCTGCCTAAAGGCGTGCCGTTTCTAGTTGCCAAAACAAACACAGGAGTTTCAATGTTGTATGTAGAATCAAATTCAATTCTAACAGCCATATTCGCGCCTCCCTTCTTTAAGAATTCTGCTTATCATTTGTTTTGCTTCCACTCCTGATAAGTCGTATAAGTAATATTTTTCTTGGTTTCGTTGTCCGCTCTCTTTGTTGGCGTCCAATCGTCAACCATAGGAACAAGGCAGCAGCGGCAATTGGGATGCATGGGCAGATTTGGCGCTTTATCAAGTGCAAATGTCTGTCCGTCCAGCTCTGCGCATCGTTCACAAGTATTAGACTCTAATGTTGCCGTCCACATAACCTTGTCAACAACTCCGCTATTGCGGTAAATGTCCAGTTGGGCAGTATTAACCACTCTGGCTAACTCAGTGTTGACTAAGCGGGCAGCTTCATAGGCTGACACACCAAAATCATCTCTAATTTTGCGTGTTATTTCGTTGGGTCTGCGTCCGGTTCGTACACAGTCCACAATATCCGCATAAATGCGGTTAGCTAAATCATTTGTATTTTTCCAAACACGGTCTGAAAAATTAGCGCCGTCAATAGGCGTTGCAAGGGCAGCGGCGACAAATTCTTTTCGTAACAAATTCCAATCCTTGCCCATGCCGATAGCACTAGCGGTTTTGTCGTGGGCAGTTAAATAGCCATCCTCCAAAACATCGTGCATAAACTCCGTTTCTTGTTCGTTTACTTTGGTTAGGACACTAACAACGCCGTCCTCAACCTCTGCAATAAATGGGTCAGAAATAGAAATACCGCCGTCATCGTCTAAATACTTGACAATGATAGCGGCGACACGCTCAACTAGTTCATCTTCAGATTTTGAAAGGGTTTTAATTAGCTTTTTTAGCTTCTTTGCGGTTTCATCGTCTATATCAGACCGAATTTTAACAAATTCATTCATTATCGGTCACACCTGCCCCATAAAAAGCGGCGTTAACCTTTTGCAGCTCCAAAGACTGGCTTTTTTGCTGTTCCTGCGTAAATCTTTCCATTTCTGCATCTGGATTTTCGATAAAAGGCAGACGCTCCAGCCGTGTTCTATGGCTTACAATACCGCTCAATTGCACAACTTCGTTAACTCTTGCGGCAATATCCATAGGAATATCAACGTTTGCTTCAATCTTAATATCGGTTGCGCTAAACTTC
>JAFQAG010000151.1 GCA_017416985.1 Clostridia bacterium | reverse complement strand
TGAATCAACCAGTGGATGCAAAAGCGCACCGTTACCACGTGTTAAACGCACCATTGTTTCGTAAATTGCCATGTCACCGTGAGGATTTAATTTCATCGTCTGCCCCACAACGTTTGATGACTTTGTGCGGTTACCTGTAAGCAGGTTCATTTTATACATTGTATAAAGAAGCTTTCGGTGCGACGGTTTAAAACCGTCTATTTCAGGAATAGCACGCGAAATAATTACACTCATTGCATAGGGCATATAGTTTTTTTCAAGTGCGTGCGTTATATTTTGTTCGGTAAAATTTTGTTCCATATTTTCCTCCTGATTGTTTATTAAAGCAATTATCTCAAGTCTTGCGCAAGATTGTTAACTACCTCTGAAGCAATAATTAAGCCTGCCGCAGACGGTACAAAAGCGGTACTTCCGGGTGCTTTTTTTCTTCCGTTATCTTGTTCTTCGTCATATTTTGGTATGATAGGTTGTTCTTTTGAATATACAACCCTTAGCTTTTTAACTCCACGTTTTTTAAGTTCCGTTCTCATTACTCTGCACAAAGGGCACACCGAGGTTTCGAAAATATCTGAAAGCTCAAGCTGCTCAGGATGCAGTTTATTGCCTGTTCCCATACAGCTTATAATCGGGATGTCAAGCGCTTGCGCTTTTATAATAATATCAATTTTAGCACTTACTGTGTCAATCGCATCAATTATATAATCGTATTTATCTGTTATTATTCCGCCGTCATCATCGGGGAGATAAAAGTGCTCAAACGTGCGTATATTACACTCGGGATTAATTGTTAAAAGCCGCTCACGCATAACTTCGGTTTTCGGTCTGCCGACTGTGTGAACTGTTGCGTGAAGCTGACGGTTTATGTTCGTTACGCATACATCGTCGTTGTCAACTATCGTAAGATTTCCGACTCCAGAACGCACTAAGGCCTCTGCAACAAAGCTGCCTACCCCGCCAACTCCAAACAATAAAATATCAGAGTTTTTCAGTTTTTCCATCGCCGCACTGCCTAAAAGCCGCTCTGTTCTTTTAAACGCCTCGCACAAATTCTATCACCGCCAATCTATATATTATTATACAAAATTTTTCCGAAAAAAGAAAGTAAAATTTTCAAAATGCTTTCAAATAAGGTATTTACGGATTTTTAACTGATTTTTTATATTCACTCGGCGTTATATTGGTAATTCTTTTAAATACTCTTGAAAAGTAATGCGGATTATCAAAAGCCAGTTTGTCAGATATCTGCGAAAAATTATAGGTATCTTCACGTATCAGTTTTTTTGCCTCCTGAATTTTGCGCAAAAGCGTATATTCCAAAATTGTATAGCCTGATGATGCCTTAAATATTTTTGAAAGATATGCTCTTGAATAGTTTAAAGTTGTACATATTTCTTCAACTGTTATTTTTCCGTAAAGGCTGTCATCAATCATCTGAATCATCTGACTTACCAGATGATTTTCCATACTCTCTTTTGTTGGGAAAATTCTTAGTCCGTCTGACTTTTGCTCACTTCTTATAAGCATAATTAAAAACTGCTCTAAATGTGTTCTTATCATCTGCTGTCCGCCAATTGGTGAATCTGCTTTCATCTGCAGTTTTATATCGCTTACCGACATTAAATTAAACGACTGCTCGCTTTCTTCTATGATAGTCGATATATATTTTTTTAGTTTTGCAGGCACGGCTGTTACCTTGTTTTTAAAGAATTTCATCGCCTCTGATGAGCAGACAAACGATATTACAAAAACATTTGCTGCCGTCTTGCCATCTGCTTTTATTGTGTGAAACTCGTTAGGCTTGTGAAAGGCTATATCGCCCTGCTTTAAGCAATACTCACGGCTATTGGCACGTATTTCAACCTGACCTGCATCAACATATACCATTTCCCAGAAATTGTGACTTTCGCCATCATAGCTAAAGCTTTTATCAAGCTCATAATAATGTATAGTCACAATTTTGTTTATGCTTATTAAATTTGCAATTTTATGTTTTACATAATTTAATTTCATATAATCATCTCGTTTACAAAATTGTACTTTCAGAATAAAAAAATGTATTCATATTACGACTCGTTTATTTTATCATAAAATTAACTAAAAATCAAGGAGGTTACAACTATGAAAAAAGGTATTAGTATATGGTCTTTTGCAGAACCGAGCTTAAAAAAATGCTTTGAGCTTGCCAAAGATGCAGGATTCGAAGGTGTTGAGGTTGCACTTGACACAGAGGGTGAAGTTAGTTTAAAATCTACTAAAGAGGATATCGAAAAAGTTAAGCAATATGCTAAAGATGCAGGCATCGAGCTTTATAGCGTAGCTTGCGGATTATACTGGCAGAAAAACTACACAGCAAACAGCGAAGAGGTAAGACGTGAAGCGATTGAAATTACAAAAAAACAATTAGAAGTTGCATCATGGCTTGGTTGCCAGAGTATTTTAGTTGTTCCAGGTTCTGTCGGTGTTGATTTTGAGCCAGATAGCGAAATCGTTGAATACGACGTGGCATACGACCGCTGTTTAGCCGCTTTAAAAGAGCTTGCTCCGGTTGCTGAAAAATTTAAGGTGGAGCTTTGCATTGAAAACGTGTGGAACAAATTTTTACTTTCACCACTCGAGATGCGTGACCTGCTTGATAAGGTTAACTCACCTTATGTATGCTCTTATTTTGATGTTGGTAACGTATTATACAGCGGATATCCTGAACAATGGATTAAAATTTTAAATAAAAGAATTAAAAAGGTTCATTTTAAAGATTACAGACGTGACGTTGGCACATTAAGCGGTTTTGTTGACCTTTTGGCAGGAAACGTAGACTATGTGGCTGTTAAAAAGGCTTTAGATGACGTTGGCTATGATGGTTGGGTAACTGCCGAAATGCTTCCGCCGTATGTGCTTTATCCTGAAACAATTTTGTATAACACATCAAATTCTATGGATAAAATTTTAGGAAGAGCTTAAGAAAGGATTGATTTATTATGTTAAAAGTTGGTTTAATCGGTTGCGGATTTATGGGCACAATGCACGCAAACTGCTATAAAGCTTTATCTGACAAGGTAGAGGTTGTTGCAGTTGCAGATTTAAGAAACGACAAAGCAAAAGAGCTTGCCGATATGTTTGGTGCTAAAATATATGCTGATGGTGAAGATTTAATTAAATCAGAAAATGTTGACTTTGTTGATATATGTCTGCCTACATATCTGCACGAAAAATATGCTGTAATGGCAATGAAAAACGATCGTCACGTGTTTGTTGAAAAACCTCTTTGCCGCAGCAAAGAAGAAGCAGAAAATCTTATTAAAGTACAGAAAGAAACCGGAAAAACTGTTCAGGTTGGTCAGGTTATTCGTTTCTGGGATGAATATGCATGGCTTAAAGATGTAAAAGAAAAGGGCACATACGGAAAGCTTATAAGCGGTTCATTTAAAAGACTTTCTCCTCGTCCTGAATGGGCTTGGGAAAATTGGCTTCACGATGCAGAAAAAAGCGGTGGTATGGCTTTAGACCTGCACATTCACGATATTGACTTTATAAGATACTTAATGGGCGAACCTAAAGAAGTTAAAGCAGTTGGCATTGAAGAAAAAGAAGGTCTTACTGATTATATGATGACATCTTACATCTATGATGATGCAGTTTTGACTGCAGAGGGCTGCTGGAGCTATCCTGCTGATTTCAGATTCTCTATGGCCTTTTGTGTAAGATTTGAAAAAGCAACAGTATATCACGATTCAGGACTTGGTGAGTTTATTGTATATCCTTTAGAGGGCGGAAAGTTTACACCTGAGCTTAACAAAGCTGACATTGGAACTGCCGGAAGTGGTAACATTTCAAGTCTTGGCGGATATTATAACGAGCTTAAATATTTTGTAGAGCTTTTAGAAAATCCGTCACTTACTAACATTGCATCATTAGCAGAGGGTGCTCGTTCTGTTGAGCTGGCTTTAGAGGGTATTAAAAAAGCTATAAATTAAGAAAATTTGTATTGATTTCTTAAAATATGTTTATTGACAATATATGCCTTATTGTGATATTATTTTGATATAAATTTTAATATTAAAAGGAGAATAATTATGGCATATTTTCTTAACGAAATGAGTGTTCGTGATCTTAAAGAAACACTTAAAACCTGTAAAACTATAATAATTCCCGTTGCTATCGTTGAGCAGCACGGTTATCATCTGCCGCTTACTACCGATATACATATGGCTGTTCAGCCGCTTATTCAGGCTGGCGACCGCTTAAATGCAGTGGTTGCTCCATCGGTTAACTATTCATTTTCTGGTGGCGAATTAACAGGTACAATTAACATTAATCCTAATGTATTTGCTACATATCTTACTGAAATATGTTCAGAGTTTATACGCACAGGATTTAAAAATGTTATCATTTTCTTAGGTCATGGCGGAACAGATAATACCATCGCAGTTAAAAGCGCTCTTCAGATGCTTTTAAGACGTGATAAAAAAGTTGCTAAAGAAGTTACTATTTCAATGATTGAGTGCTTTGAACTTTCTCAGACATGGCTTGATTTATTCAATCAGTTGCCTGAGCGTGACATTCACGCAGGTCAGGTAGAAACTGCACTTATGATGCATTGGAGACCTGATTTGGTTCAGGATGATGTGTGCATAGACGACCCATATTCAGCAAAAATGATGCGTACTGATCCTGACTGGTATGCAACAAGTCAGAAGAAGATTGACCATCCGTATGTTGTTGAAGAAATCTTCCAGAGACCTGAAATTGAGGTTGGCGTTATGGGCTTCCCTGAACTTGCAACCCCTGAATTAGGAAAGCTTGTTGCTGATGAGATGGTAGAAGAATTAGTTAAGTATGTTGATATGGTAAACGAACAGAATAAATAAGGGATGTAAAAATAGCCCAGAGCGCAAAAAGACAAAAATAATATTATAAATAAACCATAAGTTAACTGTTAAAAATTAAGTTTTTTAATAAATATGGAAAAACATCGCTTTTAAGCGATGTTTTTCTTTTTTTAATTGTCTTTTTGCTATTGACAAACATCACCCTCGACGTACCCACGTACGCCTTCGGGTAACCCTAAGGTTCTGTTTGTCAATTCTGAACAATTTTTCCTATCCCTAAACAAAAAGGCTGTAAAAACTTTGTTTTTACAGCCTTTTTTAATAATATCTTTTATTTTTTAAACTTTATTACTTCTTCAGCCTGCTTTGCAATATTTGCTGCAGTCAAGCCATACATTTCAAGAAGCGGAGCGGGCTTTCCTGATTGTCCGAACATATCTTGTGTGCCTACTCTTCTCATCGGAACAGGACATTCTTCACACAACACTTCTGCAACAGCGCTACCTAAACCGCCAATAACGTTATGCTCTTCTGCAGTTACGATTGCGCCAGTTTCTTTTGCCGCTTTAACCAAGATATCACGGTCAATCGGTTTTCTTGTATGGATATTTATAACACGTGCACTTATTC
>JAFQAG010000150.1 GCA_017416985.1 Clostridia bacterium | reverse complement strand
TAGTTGCCTGTTTAGGTCAGCTGAAAGAGTAAGTTTGTGTTTGCGGTAAAATGACACCTTGTATACCGGCTCTTCCATCTCTTGCGCACGCGAAACTCTAAGCACATGATAGTTTAGATTTTTATGTACATAATCCGAAAATTTAGGACAGCTGCATACATAATAAGAAAGATATTTAGAGCTGAACATAACCCCCGGAAGCCCCTGGCTGCGAGCAGATGAAATCAGCATACTTTGCGCCGATGCCGGAATTTTGTTGTGAAATAATGTTTCTTCTTTATAAACTGCAAGCGCACCGTCTGATGCTATAAAATAAATATCAACGGGACTGTCAGCAAAAAGCCTTTTAAGCTCGTGATAGCTTCTGCCGCTTGCAACACAGAAAGCGACATTTTTATCTTTAAGCAAATCAAGAGTTTTAAAAACTTTTTCGTCAAGCTTTTTTTCGCCTGCTAAGAGCAAGGTACCGTCTAAATCACAGACTATTAACTTGATCATAGCGATACCTCCTTTTTATCATAATATAATTATACCGCTAAAGCAGTCAAATGTCAACTATTGTTTTAAAAAAACAAAAAAAGTACAGAAATGCGGATTTTTAGCTTAACCATCGCATTTCTGCACGTTTTGTTGTTGCTTGGTTTAAAAAGTTTCAAAAAAAACCAAAGAATAAACAAGAAAATTACAGTTTTAAATAATATGGTTTTATTTGGTAATTGGTTTTGTTTGATTTTGTTTATATCTCATAATCTAGCTTGATTTTCCCGGCACAGTCGTATTTTTCGTATATATAATCGATATTTTCGTCTACTTATAAATGAAACAAATATGAAAATTGTATCGTAAAATAAATTAACTGTCTACAAATTTATTTTTAATATAATGCTTTATAGCATCAAAAAATATTGTATTGTATTTAAAAATCTGATACAATATATTTTATTATATTGAATACATTGTGCTACAAGTCAACAGGAGGATTTTATGAAAACAGAAAAAAACATTTTAATTGCATTTATTTTAAATTTTGCATTCTCGGTTTTTGAGTTTATCGGCGGAATATATACAGGAAGTGTTGCTATAATATCCGATGCTATACATGACATTGGCGATGCTCTAAGCATCGGTCTTTCGTTTTTTCTCGAAAAAAAGAGCAAAAAACAGCCTGATGAAAATTATACATACGGATATGCGCGATATTCAGTTTTAGGTAGTATAATTACAACTTTAATTCTTTTAGTCGGTTCGGTTATGGTAATTTATAATGCCATAGGCAGAATAATATCTCCGACAGAAATCAAATACGACGGAATGATTGTTTTTGCTATTGTCGGCGTTTGCGTCAACTTCTGCGCAGCTTTTTTTACCCGTGACGGAGATTCTTTAAATCAAAAAGCGGTAAATCTACATATGTTAGAAGATGTTTTAGGATGGGCAATTGTATTAATCGGTGCATTAGTAATGAAGTTTACAGATTTTGTTCTTTTAGACCCTGTTATGTCTATCTGTGTTGCTGTATTTATTCTGATAAATGCTATAAAGAACTTAAAAGAAATCATTGACATTTTTCTTGAAAGAACACCTGATGATATTGATATTAACGAAATTAAAGAACATATTAAAAGCATTGAAGGAGTTATTGACGTTCATCATATCCATATCTGGAGTATGGACGGTCAAAACAACTATGCCACAATGCATATCGTTACAAATGCCGATAGCCACGAAATTAAAGATAAAATTAGAAACGAACTTATAGAACACGGAATATGCCACTCAACACTTGAACTTGAAGCAGAGGGTGAGCATTGCCACGAAAGAATATGCAAAGTTGAAGTTAAGGCAAACAAAGGGCATTGCCATCACCACCATCACCACTAAAAATAAAAGGAATGTAACTTTCGTTACATTCCTTTTATTTTCTACAAACAGAAGAATTTAGATGCATCTATACCATAACGCTTAAACATTTCATTCGATTGCTCATAGTCGCTGCTGCGAAGAGCTGACGCATGGCTGTCGCTACCACTCGCCAGCACTACTCCGCTTTTCTGAAGGTCTGCTACCCAGCCTAAATATTCATCCTTAAAGCTGTCAGGAAGCGAAGGCGCAAGAACTATGCCACCAAGATTAAGTTCGAATGCCGTATTATATTCTAAAAGTGCGGCTTTTAATTCATCAAGCATTGATACAGGAACGGTACTAAAATCAATAAACGGATTTTTAGCATCTTTTATTTCCCACAAGTTTTTAAACAAACCAGAATCATACCACATATAATGCGCAAGTATTGTCGTATAAGGATGCGTTGCCGCATACATATACTGACGATGATATTCTTTAAGCACACTATCTCTGTCGATATCGCAATACATCGGCCAATGAACACCCGAAACCACATATTCAATTCCGTATTTTTCGATAAACTCATCGTTGAAATCTAAGGTAACAGGAGCATTTTTAGGACCACCTATTCTAACTCCATAGGTCGGAGCTTCTTTTATTCCGATATAGTCACCTTTTATTATTTTGTCTATCTCCCATTCAGAAATAATGGTTGCCTCTATACCAAAATGAAAATGTCCTTTAAGCTCAGGATGCGCATCCATCGTTTTTTCAAATTCTTTGCGACCGTTTGCAATATCCGCCTCCTGAAGTCTGGTGTGATAATGGTCAC
>JAFQAG010000149.1 GCA_017416985.1 Clostridia bacterium | reverse complement strand
TTTTCCATTTCATTAAGCATACCGTTTTTTTTAGCACTTTCGTAAACTCCTGACCATGTTAAAATACGATTATATCTGTTTTTGGCAAGCCAGCTTATAAATTTATCGTTTAATGGATGATCAGGCTCGCCAACCCAAGGACCATATTGAACAATAGCTGTACGGTATTTAACATCCGAGCTATTTTTTATATACGTTGTTGTCGATATACTTATATCACTTCTTTTTGGCACGAACTCTCCTGCCGAAACACCTTTTTTACAATATGCAGCAAGACTGCAGTCTAAAAATCTTTCTAAAAACTCATATACAGCATATACCGTTCCTCTTTCGAATTCGCCAACATTTTTGCTGCTACCGGCAAGAAGAAGTGAGTTTTCTGTAGCTTTTATAATAAATCCCTCAGGACCGGGAACGGAATCCTCAAATTCTTCTTGACTTATTATTGATGCTGCTACTTCATTTCTATCAGGCTCTCCTATTATTATAGAATTTTCATATTCATCAGATATACGAAGCTCAGCACCGCTGATTTGCTTAATATAAGAAATTAATTCCTCAGCCGCAAAGGTTTCTCTGGGTGTAGGCTCTTTTGGAATGATTATTCCGCATACTGAATGACCATTTTCAACAATTTTCATTATTATTCCTCCCTTTAAATTAAGCTTTTTCTCTTACTCCTAATACATTATAAAATACTCCATCTGAAAGCGCATATTCTTTAACCTTTTGAGCGAATCCGCTCGTCGCTGTACATTCTTGTATTTCATTGCGATTTGTAAATCCGTATTTAAACATAAAATGTAATATGCTGTCCTCTTCACGTTTATATACAGGCTCAAACAGCTTTTGAAATTGAATTATGTTTGAATTTTCATTCAGAAACTGTTTTAATTTGTCATCTAATAACCACGAAAAGCACGTAAAATAACTATAACTAAAATCCGGAAAATATTCAGCAAAAAAGGTCTTTGCATATTCAATATTACGTCTGCATTCATCTATTAAGAGTGGTTCACCTGCTGGTACATGTATATCTAGCACCGCATCGCCCTCTTTAATTCCTTTTTGATGAATATCCACCGGTGCTTTTGACATACAAAACTGCAAACGACCCAATCTGAATAGTTTCAATGAAAGATGAAGGGACATCCAGTTTGTTTTTTGCAATCCAATTTTTCCGGTTGCATCAATACACCTTTGAACACTTATTACAAAATCTTCTATTGTATCCAAAAATATATCTTGCGCAATACCGATTGATCTATATCTTTCAGATATTTCTTCGCAAAAGTACAAAAACATAATCAGATTTTTTTCTTGCTCTGACTTATTTGCCTCTATATCATAGTCATTAAAACTCATATTAGTCAGATTATCTGTTTCATTTAAGATTCTGTCAAATTCCGGCTCAAGCTCTATAGAAAATGGAATTCTTTTATACCATTTTTTTGCAATTTGCTTTATATTGTCTGCATCCATTGCCTTTTTCACCTCATTTAATAACTTAAAACAGTTTTGCACATCAAAGGTCTTAATGTTGTAGATGAATCCATAATAAATAATTCAAGTTCTCCGTTTCCGGAATAATCAAAGCTGAAGTTGTATGTTTTTCGTTTTTCTTGCGCAAGTGTCTCTTCTTTCGCGCAAGATATCGCTTTAAGACTTTCATTCTCTTTGGCGGCTAAAATTACAAATGGCTTCAATTCCGAATTCGATACGTTATAAAATTCTACCTCTACATTCATTTTTTCGCCTGTTTTATTAATTTTGTAATCTGTTATAACAAGTCCGCTATAAAAATCAGATGTAACAGCAGGTCTAAAGCTTGTACCACAATTATACGATACAAGTAATACAGGCTCTGTTCCCTGCTTGTTATACATCAGCTTTTTTGCAGACGCATTATCAGGGTCAGGTGAAACACCATAAAAATTCAGGTAGTCGTAGACAGGATTATTCTCCTCATCAACACCTGTCTGCGCTCTGACAGAAACACTCTGATTTAAAAATGTTTTTTCAAGCTCTGGACACATAAAAATTAATCCATCATAATCCTGCTTGTATATTTCCACTCTATCTGATTGAGCAAAATAGGTAACATATAGCCTTTGGTTTATCGGATTATATGTCATACGGTTTCTGTAAACTTCATAATATGGTTTATACCTTTTAACCAAATCAACTTCTGTTTCCCAATCCTGACCTGCCATTTTTCTGTTCAAAGTCAGATTAAAGCGATAACCGTTATAGGAATTTCTTGTAACCACATAAATATTATCACTGCCGTCAGTTATAACTGAAGCATAGCTTGCCCCAGAACCTTCTGATACTTTAGATGGTATTGCCGTTGCTTCGGTAAAGCTATTAATGTTACCAGGACTCTGCATATATGCATACTTTAGTGACTCGTTATGTCCGTTCAAAAACACATAAACGATTCCGTCAGAGGTCGCAGTAATTGCCGGCCAATTGTGATCGTCTGTCGGCATATGTCCAGCATAGCCTACAAGTACCGAATCTGACATTGTTTTCTCTTTACAGTCGTATTCGCACACATATGTGGGCACACCCGGAAGAGTGCTACTGCTAGACTGTAAAACACTATATGCAATGTAAATCTTATCACCTACTGTGATTGCACAGTTCGCATCACCCGAATGATGTCCCGGTGCCAAACAGTTCGTAGAATATACATATTGCTCTGAAAAATCAAGTGTTCCATCTTCATTTTTTTGCGGAACAATTAAAATTCCTGCATTTGCATACACGCCACTTTGATCACGAGCTGTTATTATAGGCGGACGATTTTGAGCATCTGTATTTGCACCCTCGATCCGTTCAAAATGCGCATAAGAATACGGCAAGCGATAAGTCTCCCACGTTTTCATATTATCACGTGAATATAGTAGTAATCCTATATAATCACCAGAACGTACCGCAGTTAAAGTTACATAAATTCCTTCTTTATCGAAACGAATAACCGATTCCCCTGAGGTATCAGAATTTACAAATTTATATTCAGCCGTACCCCAGTTTTCAGTAATATATTTATCTACAACAGGCTTAAGGTCTGTAACCTGCCATTTACCAAACTGATTCTGATGCTGAATATATCGACTGCTGTAACGTATATAAGCCTTACCATTTAAATCAAAGCTTACAACACCAGGATTAAATGCAGGATAATACCCATGTACCGCTCTTTCTGCTTTAAAATATGCTTCGTGCTGAATGGGTGTTTGAGTATCAGAATCAGCATATTCCGTTTTGATTTCATCATAGC
>JAFQAG010000148.1 GCA_017416985.1 Clostridia bacterium | reverse complement strand
TATTTCAAATGGTTAATTGTTCAGTTGACACAGCCATTGTAAACTTATTTAATTTAGTTTGATTTTAAAACATAATTTATCCAGTAGATGTCAAATAGATGTCAAATTGACCTTTTTTACAGTTTTGAAATAGAATACAAAAACCCCTAAACCGCATGGTTTAGGGGTTTTTACGTGGTACACCTTCAGGGACTCGAACCCTGGACACCCTGATTAAGAGTCAGGTGCTCTACCAGCTGAGCTAAAGGTGCAAATAGTGGAGCTAACGACGGGAGTCGAACCCGTGACCTCATCCTTACCAAGGATGCGCTCTACCTACTGAGCTACGTCAGCGAACGCACTTGTGTCAAAGCACAAATGATATTTTAACATAATTTAGATGTTTTGTAAAGGGTTTTTTTCAAAAAAATCTATTTTTTTTAATTTTTTTGTCTACACTTTTTAAATATGTACAAAAACAAAAAAATTATAACATATTGCGGTTAAAATGTGTTGTTTGCTATTTACAAACAAGATAAAGTGATGTATAATAATATCATATTTGGCAGAGTAGGTTTTGATGCGTTAAGTGATAGTAGGACGGGAAGTTGCCACTATACGAAAAGAGTTATGCTCTTGCGGTATCAATACTGCATTCCGCTGCCACCAAAGAGCGAAGCTTTTACATATCCTTCTCTTTCGTGGCAAAATATAATAGAAGGGTGTGTTTTTTTATGCCAAAACAGTTCTTAAAAACAAAAACAATGGTATTAGCGGCAATGTTTATTGCACTTGATATCGTGATAACACGGTTCATTGCAATTCAAACGCCAATTACCAGAATAGGATTCGGGTTTATTCCTGTGTCAATGTGCGGTATGCTGCTAGGTCCATGGATAGGTGCAGTAGCAGGCTTTTTAGGGGATTTTCTGGGGATGCTTATCAATTCACGTGGAATGGCATATTTTCCTGGATTTGGTCTTTCTGCAGCACTTTATGGACTGAATTACGGTCTGTTTTTACATGGTAGAAAAAAAGGCTTTAAACTGATAATTCCGTGTGTAATTTTATCGGAGCTTATTATCGGAATAGGTCTTGGCACTTTATGGCTCGTGATGATGACAGAGTCATCTCCGACAGCAATTTTAGTATCTCGTATCCCACAGTCGCTTTTGATGGCACCGATTAAGATTTTTATGATTAAATTAACGTGGGAATATGTTGGAAAATATATTGAAAGAAATGTTAGCTACGCTTTGCACGGATAATCTGCAAAGCACGGAAGGGGTAAAAAGCAGTGTTTGCGTATCTAGACAATAGTGCTACAACTCAGCAGTTTAGAGAAGTTACAGAAAAAATGTCTTTTGTTTCCGGCGAGTGCTATGGAAACCCGTCTTCGCTTCATTCATTAGGGCTTGAGGCTGAAAAAATAATTAAAAATGCCAAGAAAACCTTAATGGATGCAATCGGTGCTAAAGAGGGTAAGTTTATATTTACATCAGGCGGCACAGAGGCAGATAATATGGCTATATTGGGCACATTAATGTCTGCTATTAAACGCAATCCTAAATTTGTAACAACTAAAATTGAACATCCTGCTGTTTTAGAGCCTGCGGCATATCTTGCATCGCTTGGAGCAGATTGCAGATTTGTGGGCGTAGATGCGGACGGATTTCTAAATCTTGAAGAGTTTGAAAAAGCCTTAGAGCCTGATACAATGTTAGTCAGCATTATGATGGTTAATAACGAGGTAGGCAGCATTCAGCCGATTGGTGAGGCGGCTAAGATAATGAAAAGAATCTGCCCTAATGCACTTTTGCACGTTGATGCTGTACAGGCGTTTGGTAAAGTTGCCATAGATGTTGATAAGCTTGGTATTGACCTTTTGTCTGTAAGCGGACATAAAATTAATGGTCCTAAGGGAATCGGTGGTTTGTATTTAAGGAAACCTAATCTTTTAAAACCGATTGTTTTTGGAGGTCATCAAGAGGATAATTTGCGCTCGGGAACACAAAACACACCAGCTATTGCAGGATTTGGTGTAGCTGCCGAAAAATCTGTTGCTAAGCTGAAAGATGAGGCGCAGAGAATAGGTAAAATTAAAGATTTGCTTATCAAAAAACTTAAAGAAATTCCTGATATTAAAATAAACGGTGGAGATAAAGAGAGTAGTGCACCGCATATTGTAAATGTAAGCATTAAAAACGCAAAGTCAGAAGTTTTGCTTCATAGCCTTGAAAAACGAGGTGTGTTTGTATCAACCGGCTCGGCGTGCTCAAGTAACAAACCATCGCTTAGCCCTGTGCTTGTGGCTATGGGTAAAAGTCGTGATGATATTGATTGTGCAATTCGTTTAAGTCTGGGTGCATATAATGATGAAGAACAGATTTGTTATGCGGCACAAGTGATTAAAGAAGAAGTAGAAATGTTAAGAGAATTATTCAGATAAAAAATAACTGTAAAAACATTTGTTTTTACAGTTATTTTTTATTATTAATCTTTATTTTTGAGCTGCAGCAAGTTTTGCTAAGAATTCTCTTTCCATTTCTAAAATATCCTCGAGCCAATAAACACCTACATCGAGTGCTGCCCAAAGGCTTGTGCGTTCTGCTTTTTTAGTAAGCTTAGCACTTTCGATTGAATCGCCATTCTTTTCTAAAAGCTCAATATTAACTTTGGTTGCAACTTCCATTTTATTGATTTTTTTTGTTTCAGTAATTGTAAAACGTACAATAAAATTATCGTTAAAGTCGCCATAATACAAGGTTTTTCCATCGCGCAAAATAGGTTTGCCACGATATATAAGAATTTTTTTTGCAGTAGCTTTTTTTTCAGCCATTTTAATCTTCCTTTCACATTATATATCTGTCATAATTAATCCTTTTCAAGCTCTTTAAGTGCTGAAAGGTCTATATTTTCATCCATTTTTTTGTCACGTCCGCCATCTTTGATAATTACGATATCGTCTACCTTAAATTCGCTTAAAATTTTCTCGTTTTGCGAATCAAGCTTAACTGATACCAAACCTTTTAACAGGTTGGTTGATGCCACAATTCCACGACCTGTCGGAGTATCTACCAAAGCACCGGGGTTAGGTGTTTTTGCAAGCATTTCTTCGTATGCATCCTGCTCGTATTTTAAGCAGCACATAAGTCTGCCGCAAGTACCTGAAATTTTTGTCGGATTTAAAGATAGCGATTGTTCTTTTGCCATTTTAATTGACACCGGCTCAAAGTCACCTAAAAACAGAGAGCAACATAACTGTCTTCCGCAAATTCCAAGCCCACCAAGCATTTTTGCTTCGTCACGAACGCCTATCTGTCTGAGTTCAATTCTTGTGCGGAATACAGATGCTAGGTCTTTAACCAACTGACGAAAATCAACTCGTCCGTCTGCAGTAAAATAAAATAAAATTTTGCTGCGGTCAAAGGTATATTCAACATCAATTAAATTCATTTCTAGCTGATTTGCTTTTATTTTTTCGAGGCAAATTGCACGTGCCTCTGCAACCTTGGTTTTATTTTCTTCAAGCTGTGCATAGTCTTCGCTGGTTGCCTTTCTTATAATAGGTTTTACCGGGATGGCAAAAACCTCTTCATCAATTTCTTTTTCACGCATCACAACCTCGCCGAATTCTGTTCCGCGAGCAGTTTCAACGATTACACCGTCGCCTATATTAAGTTCTTCTTCTATGGCACTGAAATAATATATTTTGCCGACAGATTTAAACCTGACTCCTATTACCTTTATCATTCATTTCCTCCCGAATACTCAATAACAATTCAAGTGCAGCCGCACTTGTGTTTGCGTTTTGTGCTATCCTTTTCTGATAACGCAAAACATTGTCTGCCGCACCGACTAATGCCTTTTTCGAAACCGATGCAGCAATATTTTTAATTTCGTACAGCTTATCTCTGCACAAAATTTGCTCGCTCATATTAAGACTGGATAAAATACAGTCACGCAAGAAAATCATCATAAAATCAATTATAAAATCGAGTTTTTCTTTATTTTCAATTAAAAACCGTTCAAAATCGCCTATGCCGCTGCCTTTTGAAAGTAAAAGCTCGGTAAGACTAACAGTTTTTTTATAAAGCTCAGAAAACGATTCGTCTTCTAAAAGCAAAAGACCTCTGCCGATTATGCCCTGAGAGAATCTTGATGCAAACTGAAGCTGTTCGTCACTGCCTTCGGTATGTTCGCTAAAATAGCGGTAAACCTCGCTTTGCTCAAGCGGAAGAAAGGTAAACCTTACAGAGCGCGAAAGCACGGTATCTAAAAGCATTGCTGCTTTTGGAACCATTGTAATAAACACGGCATAAGATGGCGGCTCTTCTAAGATTTTTAAAAGACCGTTCTGTGCGCCGGGTGTAAGAGCATCGCCGTCAGAAATGATAAAAATCTTACGTTCAGCCAAAAGCGGCTTAACATAAACGGTTTCCATCACCTGCTCACGCACATCATCTATACCGATAGTTGTCTTGTCCTTTTTTTTGTTTATATAAATTATATCAGGATGATTATGCGAGGCACATTTAATGCACGCATCGCATTTTCCGCACGGCGAACCGCTGCCACTTTCGCACAAAAGGGCAGCGGCGAAAATATCTGCCGTTGTTTTTTTGCCAATTCCGTCCGCACCCTCAAAAATATAAGAGTTAAGTGCGTTGCCGCTTTTTACGGTACGGATAAGTCTTTCTTTTAAATGGGAGTTGCCGTAAATATCATCAAACGTAAGCACTTTTTATTATACCTTTTCGAAATGTTCTACATCAACTACAAAGATAGTAGCTCCACCTGTTTCGATTTCTTCAGGGAACGAGCTGTAATCCATAGCACCGCCTAAATACGGCTCGGGAGTAAATACTATCTGTTTTCTCTTCATACTGTGTTTAGAAATAAGTGCAACTACCTTTTCAACATTTTCTGCCTCGGTTCCCACTAAAAGAGTAGTGTTACCTGCACGCAGAAATCCGCCCGTAGAAGCCATTTTAGTTACCGAAAAGCCCTCTTTGTTAAGCTCGCGCATAACAAGATTACCATCTTCGTTGTTAACAATTGCAAATACCAGTTTCATAATATTACCTCCTTTAAACAGCTCTTAATATTTTACTGACTTATTTTTAATTGCATATATAGAGTAAAAATTCTCCCATTTCTTTGGCTGAGTGTGGCTTTGCCACAAATTTCATATTTTCTTTAAGCTGATTTATCTTATGCGGATAATTTATCAGCTGATAAATAGCCTCGTCAATCGTAAATGTTTCGCTTATTGACATTGCTAAGCCATTATTTAGCATAAATTCTTCGTTTCGGTCCTCTTGACCGGGGATAGGGTTTAGCATAACAATCGGCAATCCTTTTGCCAAAGCCTCGGATGTAGAAAGTCCGCCCGGTTTTGTTATTATGCAGTCTGCCGCATCCATTAATAAATCTACGTTATTTACATAACCGAAATTCAATATTTTTTTATCGCTGACAAAGTTATCAATGTGTTGCTTTAATCGGGTATTTCTTCCGCAAACCGTTATCAGTTGAAAATCCTCGTCAAGCGAGTCAAGCTGCTTTATGCTTTGCATAGTGTTGTGTCCGTACCCCATTGAACCCATCATAAAAAGCACGGTAAATTTGTCATCTAAACCAAGCTCAGCACGTGCCTCTTTTTTAGGAACACTGGTTGAAAACTTTGGCGAAATCGGTATACCGAAAGATTTAATTTTTTCGGGTGAATGTCCTTTTTTTATAACCTGAAAATCTAAAAGCTCGGTTGCCGTAATATAATAATCGAAATTTGTTTCCTCCCAGAAAGGATGAACAGTAAAGTCAGTTATAATAGCTACGGTTTTTGCTTTAAACGGATATTTTCGTCTTAAATAGCTGACTGCAATAGCTGAAAAAACGTGAGATGCCACAATAACATCCGGCTTATAGTCGCGCAAAACACGCATGAGTTTTTTATTTAAAACTGTTTTAATAATTCTGCTAAGACCAGAGGTTTTTGTATAATCTCGTCTTTCTGCCATTTCATAAATTTTGCCATACACACCGGGTGTCATTTTTGTTGACAAAAGATACGCATTAGATAACGAATCAGCTAAAAGCGGCTGTACATTATCAACTACATCGACAGTCATACATTCTACACCATCAATATTAGAACAGTACTCTTCGAGTGCTTTGCAAGTCTGATGGTGTCCCTGACCGGTAGGCACTGACAGAAACAGTATACGCATAAATGTTCCTCCCCGAGTCATTCTATTTTTTTGTATATTTATCTAATATATATTTTATATCTTTTTAATAAATTTTTCAACTAAAATTTTAAAATATATATAAATTTTTTATTAAAATACAAAAAAATGATTCCTAAACCGGCATTTACCGCAATATAAGCAGTAATTTTTAATGCTCAGTCAGAAATCATTTTAAAAATCAATTAGAATAAGCCGGGCATATTAAGACCGCCTGTTACCTGACCCATACCTTCTTCCATCATTTCGCCTACCTGCTTGCTTGCCTCGTTAACAGCAGCAACGATAAGGTCTTCGAGCATTTCTACATCGTCAGGATCTAAAACCTCGGGTTTGATTTTAACAGAAAGCAATTCTCTTGAGCCTTTCATAGTAACGGTTACTGCACCGCCACCTGAAGATGTTTCAACAGTTTTTTGCTCCATTTCTTCCTGAATGCGCTCCATTTCTTCCTGCATTTTTTTTGCCTGGCGAAGCATTGTATTCATATTGTTATTGCCGCCACCGGTAAATTTATTTCCGTTTGCCATATTTTTAACCTCCGTAAATTTGTATAAATAATGTATTTTTAATTTTTAAATAATTTCTATTATATCGTGTTTTTTTGAAAGCTCTTCTAAGGCTTTAAATGGGTCATCATCAGCAGGCTTATCTTCGCCGATTTCTTTTTGCGAATAGCATTTTACGCTTATATCCTCGCCAACAACTTCTTTTACTGCTTTTTCAATAAGTTCTAAATTGCTGGGCTTTGACATTACGCTTTTGCTCATAAGTCCCGAATCGTCAAAAACAAGACCTATACCATCACGTACTTTTTTCACATCTGCTTTTTTAAGATGCGAAAAGATTGGCATTCCGCCATTTGCTTTTACGTAAGATATAATTTCCTGCCATTTTGCAATTGGGGCAAAATCATTATTTGTCGCAGCCTTTGGTTCTTCCGCTTTTTGGGGTTCTGCTGCTTTTGGTGCAGGCATTTCGTATGATGCATCACCTATATCTGGCGGAATTTCATCGGGCAGTGGGGGCAACTCTTCCCAAGGGGGAAGCTCATCGCCGGACCTTAGAGCAGCATCTGACTTTTGCGGAGCAGGTTGCGCCTGTTCTATTTTAATGCCCTCTGACATTTTTTTCTCTAAATCTGCAACGCGGTCTAAAAGTGCTTCATATGAATTTTCGGTCATAGGGTCACACAATTTTACCAGTGCGAGTTCATATATAGTTCTTGCAAATCCGGACAGCTTTGCTGAAATTATACTTTCGTTTAATAAATTAAGTGCCCTTATTAGCTTTTCCCTTGTTATTTTGGGTGCTAACTCTTTCATTTTTTCAATTTTTTCTTTAGACGAGTTTAAAATTTTTTCAGGCTCTGCCACCAGCTTAACAATCATAAGGTCACGTAAAAAGCCTACAAATCTTTCGATTAAAACACCCATCTCTTTTCCGGCCAGAGAAACCTCATCAAGTATTGATAAGGCAGCCTCGCCGTTGTTATCTGCCACAGCTTCGGCAAGTCCGAAAAGAGCATTGTTGTCGGTTATGCCTATAATATTAACGATATCATCATAGGTGATTTCTCTGTCTTCAAAGCCTAAGCACTGGTCTAATATACTTAAAGAATCACGCATCGAGCCATCGCCAAGCTCGGCAACTAAGGCTAAGCCTTCGCCTGTAACCTTTCTGCCGTCGCCGGCTAAAATGGTTTTAAGTCTTTCGACAATATCGTTATTGGTAATTCGTCTGAAATCAAAGCGCTGACATCTTGAAAGCACAGTTATCGGCACTTTGTTAAGCTCGGTTGTTGCCAAAATGAACAAAACGTGCTCAGGCGGCTCTTCAAGAGTTTTTAAAAGAGCATTAAATGCCTGTGTTGTTACCATATGCACTTCGTCTATTATATATACTTTTTTGCGTGCAACTGCTGGCAAAAACATTACATCGTCAATAATATCTCTTATGTTTTCGACCTTGTTACGAGATGCACCGTCAAGCTCAACAACATCAACAATAGATTCGTCCATTATGCCACGACAAACTTCACATTCGTTGCAGGGATTACCGTCTTTAGGATTTAAACAGTTAACCGCTCTTGCAAGAATTTTTGCCGTAGATGTTTTACCCGTTCCTCGAGTTCCGCAAAACAGATATGCGTGCGCAAGCTTGTTGTTTATTATTTCGTTTTTTAAGGTTTTTGTTATATGCTCTTGACCTACCACATCATCAAACGTAAGCGGTCGCCATTTTCTGTAAAGAGCCTGATATGCCAAACTGCGCACCTCCTAAATAATTTCAAATAATAAAAAAAGCTGTACAAAATACAGCCGCATAAGTTCACACCGGGAGGGCCTGCATCACACTCAAGATTCCGTTTATCGCTGCTTGGTTCCCCACCTGACGAGGTTCGCGGGCTCAAGTTGCGCAGGACCCGGCAGACAGCACCGAAGTGCCGAACAAAGTTATTATAGCATAATTATTTAAAACTTTCAACTGTTTTTTATAAACAACTTATATTTTTTATTGACAATAAAAATTTATGCAGTTAAAATAAATAAAAGAGGTGAATTTTATGGCAAATTTTAAAACAAACGCAATGCGTATAATCGAAAAGGAAAAAATTCCTTATAATTCTTATACCTATGATGCATCAGATGGTGCAATAGATGGAGTTTCGGTCGCACATAAAATGGGTCAGGATGAGAAAAAGGTATATAAAACCCTGGTAACTAAGGGAACGGGCAGGGATTATTATGTTTTTGTTATTCCTGTAGCTAAAGAGCTTGATTTAAAAGCCTGCGCTCGCTCGGTGGGAGAGAAGTCTGTCGAAATGATAAAGGTAAGCGATATTAACAAGGTTACCGGATACATAAGAGGCGGATGTTCACCCATAGGAATGAAAAAGGAATATAAGACGGTTATAGATTCGTCGTGCTTAGAGTTAGATACAATGATTTTTTCTGGCGGTAAAATAGGATTTCAGGTTGAAATGGCACCTGATGCGCTTATTCGATTAGTAAATGCTGATACGGCAGATATTACAGTATAAAAAACAGACAGTAAAAACCAAATGTTTTTACTGTCTGTTTTTTTATCTTACTATAGTAACCTGTTTAGCTGTGGCAAGAGGGGTTAAATTACCGTATGTACTCCATAAGAAAAGCTTAGTATATGCTGCTGATTTAATATCTTTAAAAACAACCTTTGCAACATCAAAATCTTCGTTTGACGGAACAATCATTAAATCGAGCATTTTACCGTTTTTATCATATATAGCAACCGGAATATATTTTTCTGCTGTCGAGCCGTTTGCTTTTACGGTTATAACTATGTTTCCCTCTAAAACCGTTGCCGTTGCAGAAAGTGCGGTTGCTCCCTGTGAGCTTATGTCGGCAGGCTCAAAATCAATTGAGTATTTTTGAGCATATTCTTCTACGCTCGAGCCATCAATGCCATATATTGTGAGCATATCACAGCCGGTAAAAACATTACTGTTTGCAAATTTAACCTTTGAGCCGGGAATTGTTAAATCAACAAGATTACTGCAATTATAAAATGCATCTGCATATATTGTTTTTACTCCGCTGTTTAACGTAATGTTGTCTATCATACTGCAATTATAAAATGCGCCGTACGGAATAATACTTGCGTCAGTTATGGTTACACTTCTTAAATTGCTGGGCATAGTATATTGTTTGCTGGCTGTAGGGGAATAGTACTGTATTGCCGATTGTCCTTCGTAGAAACCATTACCGAAAACATAACCAAACAAAGCATCGCTTGTTCCGTTTGCATCACGTGATGAGCCGATAAACGGTAGAGTTACTTCTTTTAAAGAGGTGCAACCGTAAAAAATACCTTCGCCAATACTTGTTACGCTGTCAGGAATTGTCACACTAGACAATTTGCTACATCCGCTAAACGCACTACCTCCAATAGTTGTCACACCGTCAGAAATAGTTATATTTGTCAGATTTTTGCAGTAGCTAAAAGCACTTTCACCAATGCTTATTACGCTGTGGGGAATAGTTATGCTTGTCAGACTACTACAATAACTAAAAGCATCTTTTTTAATTTCTTTTATACCATCAGGTATCACTAAATCGGTAACTTTCTTGTTGTTTAAATAAAGGTTGTCTACACCGTATAAGAAGTCGTCGGTAAAGTTTATATTGCACCATGCCGCTATATCGTAAATATATATGCTTTCAGGAGAACTGTTTGTGTAAAACATACTATATCCTATTTTCGTTATGCTGCTTGGAATAGAAATGCTTTTAAGGCTTCTGTTCCAGTAAAACGCAGCGTCGCCAATGCTTGTTACTCCTTCTTCAATTTTAACATTATTAATAGTTTTACCTTTCCAGGGCGCAGTTATTCCCCCATCATACTTCTCGTAATCCAGCATCGGTCCTGTTCCGCTTATAGTGAGTGTTGCGCTGTCGTCTAAAACCCAGGTAAGATTTTCACCGCAGGTGCCGCTTGATGCTGCCGAGGCAGTAACGCAAGCTACAGCAAATAAAACAGTTGATACTATGCATAGGGCAAAAACTGGTTTTAAGATTTGTTTTTTCATAAAAAACCTCTTCTCTGAATATTTTATAACAAAGCGATATGATTTAAAATCATATCGCTCTGCCCTGTAAAATTATTCTATCATTCTTTTTTTAAAGTGTCAACCCAGGTTTTTATCTGGTTAAGTAGTTATACATAATTATAAGCGAATCGCCACGTTTTAAGTTAGTTGCGCTGTAAAACGTATCCGTTTCGGAATTTACCAGTTTAAGTCCAGCGGCGATTGCGCCATAGCCTTTGTTTTCTTCTGTTACATCATTAAACGGGCAATTGAAAATGCCGGGAATTTTTGCAAATTCGCCATAACCCAATGCATTTAAAAGGTAACGAATGGCGTCAATTCTTGTAACTAGTCCCTCTGCGTTTATTTCTTCTTTTGTAAGAACACCTCTGTGAACAAGATAGTTATAAAAGGCTTTTTCGTCATCTTGCTCATATCTGAATACTACGGTTGCTACAAGCTTTAAATAGTCTTTTTGTGTAACTGCATCATTTGGTCTTAATTCGTTTTCGGGATAGTAAATATCCATTGCCAAAAGTTTTTTAGCCGCATCTTCTGCGTAATGACCGCTTATGTCGGTATAGCTTGGCTTTTTCTCTTCTGCCTCCGGCTTTAACTGCCAGTTGAGTTTTTGCAGAGTTTTAGCATCTAAAACAGGATTTTCTTCTAATTTATAAACAGCTTTGGCTGTTTTTGCTTTGCCGTCATTGTCATAAGCGATTAAATATCCGGCACGCAAATTGTTGTTGCTAAACAGCTTTTCATACATTTTTTCGTTTCCGGAAACATCGGCGGCATTTGGGAATTGTGCATCGGTCCAGTTAAGGCTAAATGAACGGATTTTTTTAGAATTATCTGCATAAATGCTTGCACCATTGTTATATACTCTTATTCCGTTTTCAATTCGCTGATAATTTGCACCTGAATCTTGTGATTTAAAGGTGTTCTTTTTCTGCATTTTGAGGAATTTATCAGCATAATATTTTTTCAAGAATTTTTCGGCTAAAGCAGAGGCTTGCTCGTTTGACAAAGCTGAATCAGAATCGTTTTCATCTGAGCTTTCGTATCCGCTAAAAGAAATAACTTCGCCTGTTTTGGCATCTATTAAAACATTTCTGTAGCCGTATTTGTCACTTTTATCGTTTTTCAAATCAAAGCTTATTCTGCCTGTGTATTTGCCGTGAGAATCTTTATGTATGTTATATCCCGAAACGGTATAGCTGCTTGAAATATCAAATTCTGAAACACTGCGAGCTGTGCTTTCTGCCTTTTCTTTAGAAAGCATTTTGCTTATTTCGTCAAGCATTGCAAGCTCTTCATCAGATAAACGTGCGGCTGCAGAATCTGCCGTAGCCTCTGCCTTGCCATACATATTACTACTGCCGCCTGCACTTTCTTCTCCGTAAAGCTGTTCAAAATTTAAAGCCTCGCCGCTTGATGCGTCAATATAAAGAGTTTCATCATATTTGGGGCGATACACAAGCCTAACTATGTCTTTATAGTCTTCTGATACTACCTGATAAAAAAGCTCGTATCCTATTTTTTCTTTGTAGGCATTAACTGCCTGCTCGCTACTTATTATTTCGCCTTCAGAAAATGTTAAATTTTCGTCCCAGTTAGCATAATAATATGTGGGCTTTAAGCTGTCGGCATCAATCTGTATTGAAATTCGGTTGCCGAATACTGGCATAGTGCCGTGCGCTCTTTGAGCGGTATAAACATAAGCATTTTCATATGATTCATATGTAATTTTTTCATCAATTACCTGACCGAGTTTTTCGCTATCAATTGTTCTAAAAAACTCTTTTGCGGCTGATAGAGCTTGAGTATCGGTGTGAACAGGAAATTTAATTTTTCCATATTCTTTTGTGTGGTCGTTAAAATTATATCTGTAAATAGTTTTGTTTTCGCCTATTTCTACATTGATTGACGAGGATTTTGTTTTGTCCTTGCTTTCCCAGTTGAGAGTGTATCGGTTGCCTGCTTTGCTCTCGCTTTGATAATACTCAGAAAAAACAAACTCATCATCGTTTATTTTAAGTTTTTCCTTTGCCGACAAAATAAGCTCGGCAACAATTTCGCTTTTTGTTTCATCTGCATAAATTGGTGCAACAGAGCAAACACTTAAAATTGCCACAAGCATAAGACTTAATATTTTTTTCATTAAAATTCCTCCTCTTTTTACATATATTTTATATCTATACATAATTTGACGTATTTTATGTAAAATAGTTCCATAAATTAAATAATTCTTTTTTTGAGTTTTTATTCATATATTAAATAGTAATAATTACTTTTTGAAAGGATGACTTGTATGCCTGAATATATCGTTAGCAGTGAGAGCGTGTGGTGGCACTTTTTTTATAAAGCGGGGTATGGGCTATGCTTCAGAAAAAAGAGTGGAGCGCATTTTGGCGAGTTTGAGATTCTGTTAAAAGATGTGCAGGATGATTTTTGCGCCATATCTTCAGGTGATAATATTTTTGTTGTGTGCCAGGATAACAGCGGCTCAATCTTATATCTTAAATATACAGAAAACAGATGGGAAAAGGTTATCTTGCTTGCTTCAAAAAATGCCTTGCCTTACCCTAAATATTTTAAGCTGGTTTTAGTCGGTGGTTTTGTTAATCTTTATTATATCATAAATCACAAAGAAAAGCATATGCTTGTTCACCAAATTATAAACGGAGCGCAAAAAGAGCCGATGGTGGTTGATTATATAAGCATAGGCGCACAACCGTTTTCTGTGGATACACATAGCTCAAAAGATATAAGTGTCTGTTATGTAAATAGTCAGGAAATATGCGGAATACGGACGTTTAGGTGGTCGCAAAAAAGTTATACACCTTTTGCCAGACTGCCTTTAAAGACAAATGTTTTTTCACCATTTATTAAAGTAAAAGATGATGACACAGTTTTTATATCGGCAATCACAAAACTGGACACATTTTATAATCTTATTTTTATAATACGGGAGCCGGACGGCATATTTTTAAATGAAACAACTGTATATTTAGATTGTGACAAAAATACCACGCCGATGCTTTTTGAAGAGAAAGACAAATTAGTTTTAGAGTGGATTGAAAATGGAAATGTTATGATGTCTTATTCAGAAGATGGCGGGCAAAAGTGGAAAAAGCCTACGAAATATATGAAAGGGAACACCACATCAGTTTCGGTTTATAATATTTTTTCTGATAACAAAAATTTTTGTTGCTGCGGTTTTTCTGATGGTGGAGCAATTCATTTATATTGCGATAATAGTCCGCTTGACTTTGCCCCGAAAGATAAGCCTAAAAATTTATTCAAACCAAAAGGGTATGAGGCAGCAGAATTTGCACGTAAATTCGGATATAAAGGATATCAGGAATCAGCGCCTGAACCTGATTATGTTTTAAAAGACGAGCTTTATCGTGAAATAGCAGCTATTCGTGAAATTTTAGCTAAGCACGATGATGCTATTTGTTCTATCTTAAAGCCGAAAGAAAAAGAAGAGGCTCCTATAGCCGAAAATGAAGATGATATTGATAAAATTGTAATGCAAAATGAGCAGAGTGTAAAATATAACAGCAAGCCGCAGATGTCAACTGCCAAAATCGTTGTAACAGGCAAATAAGGTGCGTATCAACAAAAAAATTTCAAATTTTTGTTATAAAATTAGAAAAAATTGAAAAAAATTAAAATAAGACTTGCTTTTTTGCGTATAATCATATAAACTATATATATCATACAAGAGAATAACATTTTTGGAGGTTATATATGATTTCAGCAGGTGAATTTAGAAACGGCATTACATTTGAATTTGAAGGAAACGTTTATCAGGTAGTTGAATTTCAGCACGTAAAACCGGGTAAGGGTGCAGCTTTTGTTCGCACAAAGCTTAAAAATGTTATCACCGGCGGCGTTGTTGAAAAAACCTTCCGTCCAACAGAAAAATGTGCTAAAGCTCATATTGAGCGTAAGAGCATGTCTTATTCTTATAACGACGGTGACTTGTATTACTTTATGGACAACGAAACATTCGACATGCTTCCGCTTTCTCCTGACCAGTTGGGTGATGCGCTTAAGTTTGTCACAGAAAATATGAATGTAACTATCCTTTCTTATAAAGGTAGTGTATTCGGCGTAGAGCCTCCGACATTTGTTGAGCTTTCTATTGCTGATACAGAACCTGGTTTTAAAGGTGATACCACAACAGGTGCAACCAAACCGGCTACACTCGAAACAGGAGCAGTTATCAATGTTCCGCTGTTCGTTAATCAGGGCGATATGATTCGTGTTGATACAAGAACAGGCGAATATATGGAACGTGTATAATTTTAAATAACCTGAAAGGAGAGGGCATCTGCCCGATAACTAATATGGGATATTTAGTTGAACAGGTAGCATATCTTCGTGGTTTAGCAGAGGGTATGCAGCTTGACGAAAAAACAAATGAAGGAAAAATGATTGCAAAAATCTTAGATGTTTTAGAAGATATTTCTGCTAACTTCGAAGATTTGAGCGATGATGTTTTAGAAAGTGAAGCACGTCTTGATGAATTAGAAGAATGCTTTGATGAGCTTTGCGAAGAGTTAGAAGATTGCGATTGCGGTTGTGACTGCGATGACGATGATGACGACTTCTTTGATGAGCTTGACGATGAGGATTTAGAAGATTTGGATTTTTATGAAATTCTTTGTCCGCATTGCGAAGAAAAAGTATATTTCGATGAAGATATGATTGATACAGAGGCATTAATCTGCCCTAACTGTAAAGAAGAAATTGAAATCGAAATATGCGGTGACGGTTGCGATTGTTGCGACTGCGAAGACTAATTTGTATTTAACCATTTGAGCCGTTTCTTTTGAAAGAAACGGCTCTTTTATCTTATTAAGGAGAATTTTATGAGGGAAAAAACATGCTGCTTTACCGGACACCGTGAAGTTCCACAGTGTGAAAAGGAACGTCTTTATCGTGTGCTTTATACTGAAATATCAGCACTTATAAAAAAAGGTGTAACAATATTCAGATGTGGAGGTGCCAGAGGATTTGATACTATGGCGGCGCTTGCTGTGCTTGATATTAAAAAACTGAATCCTGAAATTTCTTTAATTGTAGATGTTCCGTGTCGCAATCAGCATTTAAATTGGAATGAAGAAGAGCGTGAAGCTATGGAATATATTATGTCGGTGGCTGATAAGGTAAACGTGCTTTCTCCTCGTTACTATAATGGTTGTATGCAGTATCGAAACAGATATATGGTAGAACGCTCGGCTTATTTAATTGCCTACCAGACTAAAGCCACTGGGGGCAGCGCATATACAGTTTTATATGCAAAAGAGCAGGGGCTTACAGTAATTAAAATTTAACCAGTTTAATAAAAAGTCAAAAATTTAACAATTTACTCTTGCATTTTGTTTTCGAGTATGTTATAATGCGTTATGTACACGTGAACAAACTTAATATGCTTGAAATAGAGGTTTTCCTCATTTCAATATTCTCTCTCATTCACCTCTTGCCACAATAGCTGCTGATGGCGAGGGGTGAACTATTTTTTTGCATGCTAAACTAATTTTGTATAAAGACGTACGAAAAAGTCGGAACGAAGCGACCTTTGTATAGAGATGCGGTTATTTATAATGCAACTTAAGAAATCACAAAAATTGGTAGCGACAGAGAGTCGTCGCGCGGGCGTTTACAACTGTGCAGACGAGCGGAGCGGGATTTTTGTGAAAAAGGAGGAGCAAGGAGGCGTGTGGATGACTTTTTTAATAAAAAAGTCGGAACGAAGCGACCTTTGCTCCGACGTGGTGGTGTTGAGTGGTGAATTTTAATTAATAACCTGATAAGAAAATAATTATATTTTTATAAAAAATTTAATATGGTGGTGTAAAAATGCCTGTTACAAAGCTGTTTTAAAAGCCTTGTGACAGGCATTTATTGTGCTCTTTAAATAGTCGAACACAACATCTTGTATATTACATTTAGATTTCAAAAAAATTAAATTTTTTTTTCAAAAACTGTTGCAAATTTGAGCAAAATAGGTTAAAATTAAATAAAAGTGGTGAATTGTGGTGAACTATCACATAATGGTGGTGAAGCGCCAAGAAAGGTGGTGAGGTCGTGTTCATAGGTGAATATCAACATTCTCTTGATGCAAAGGGCAGAATGTTTATGCCGTCTAAATTCCGTGATGAATTAGGCGAAACATTTATTGTAACACTTGGCCTCGATTACTGTTTGTTTGCGTTTCCGATAGATGAGTTTGAAAAGCTTAAGGTGAAAATCGATTCATTATCCATTTCGAATAAAGAAGCAAGACAGTTCGCCCGTTTCTTTTTTGCAGGTGCATGTGAATGCGAAACTGATAAACAAGGTCGCATAATGATTCCCGCAAAATTAAGAAATTATGCAAAACTTGAAAAAGATGTAACTGTTGTCGGCGTATCCACTCGTTTAGAAATCTGGAACAGCGAAACATGGGAAAAAGAAAACGGTATTGACAGTTTTGACCCTGATACTCTTTCAGAAAAAATGGAAGGTGTGCTCTAGGGCATCAATGGAGGGCTGATTAGTGGAGTTTCATCACGTTCCTGTTTTAAAAGACGAGGTTATCGAAAATCTGGCAATATGCCCCGATGGCACATATATTGATGCCACAATGGGTGGTGCAGGGCACAGCTTTGAAATTGTAAAAAGATTAACAAATGGTCGCTTAATTGGCTTTGACCAGGATATAGCGGCAATAAATGCAAGTAAAAAAAGACTTGCCGATTTTGCTGGCAAGGTTACATATATTAATCAAAATTTTAAAACCGTAAAATCTGCTTTAGCAGAAATTGGCGTTGGTGCTGTAAACGGTGCGCTGATGGATTTAGGTGTTTCGTCACATCAGCTTGATGAGGGCGAGAGAGGCTTTTCGTATCAGATTGATGCACCGCTTGATATGCGAATGGATAGAAGAAATCCGTTCTCGGCATATGATGTTGTAAATGGTTACAGCGCAAATGAATTAGAAAGAATCATTTTAAAATATGGTGAAGATCGTTGGGCGCGGCGTATTGCTGAATTTATTGAGCACGAACGTGCGGCAGGTGAAATCAAGACTACCGCTCAGTTAGTTGAAATCATAAAGAAGGCAGTACCAAAGGGGGCGCGCAAAGACGGTCCACATCCTGCGAAACGCACTTTTCAGGCGATTCGCATCGAGGTTAATGGTGAACTTGCAATTTTAGAGCAGGCAGTAAGGGATTTTGCTGATGTTCTTTTGCCTGGCGGCAGACTTGCAATAATCACCTTTCATTCATTAGAGGACAGAATAGTCAAAAACGTATTTTCTGAGCTTGCGTCGGGCTGCACCTGTCCAAAAGAATTTCCGGTTTGCGTGTGCGGTAAAAAACCGCAGGGAAAATTGGTAAACAGAAAGCCGATTGTATCGGCAGAAAGTGAGCTTTCAGAAAATCCCAGAGCTCGCAGTGCAAAACTAAGAGTGTTTGAAAAAGCAAAAGAAAAGTAAGGTTATTAAAAGAAAGGTAAGGGGTGAAGAAATTGGCCAAACGTGACAACGCAAGTTATTACTACGACCAAACTAACTATGGCAGAACCTATTATGACGGCAATGCTGTAAGAAAAACCGAATTACCAAGCTATAACCCGAATGTAAGAATCAAAACAAGTGTTAAACCTAAAAAAACACTTAAAAAAGAGCAATTAGCCAAACAACAAAAGCAACAGGCAAAAGCAAAGGTTAAATCGCTGCTTTCGGTAGCGCTATTAATTGTGGCGGCGTTCTTTGTTCTTTATCGTGGTGTAGTAATAACCGAAACAACAAACGCAATCGAGAAAAAAGAAAAGCAACTTTCAGATATTGTTGCAACCAATGAACGAGTTAAAATGGAAATTGAACATGCACTCGACTTAAAAACAGTTGAAAGCGCAGCGGTTGACAGATTGGGTATGAACCGACCCGAAAAGTATCAGACAGTTTATGTAGATTTGAATCAGGTCGACCACGTAGAAAAAATTAGCAAAGGCAATATAGGTGAAGAAAGCAAACTGTTCGCCTTTTTTGGCAAAGCTAAGGAATATTTGGATTAAACAGGCATTATATTATAATTAGGGTGTCAGTTACGTTAGTGTGGGGGAGTAAAACTCTTCCGCACTAACTTTGGTTTAGAAGAAATATAACAGAACGGGGTTTTAGCGATGAGTATGGAAAAACCTAAACGAAAACTGCAAATAAGAATACTTGTTGTATTCGTTGTTTTTGCCACGCTTTTAAGCCTTTTGGGCATAAGAATTGCTTATTTGCAGATTATTGATGGTCCAAAGCTTCAAAGAGAAGCAGTTGAGCAACAAACTCGTGACAACATTGTTGCATCACGCAGAGGGACTATATATGACCGTAACGGCAAAGTACTTGCACAAAGCTCAACTGTCGAAACGGTTACGGCTAATCCTAATGAAATTCGCAACAGTAAAAAAGATGCAAATAAAATTGCAGAGCAACTGGGTGCAGTTTTAGAAATGGATGCAGCTGATATTAAAAAACTGCTTGATAAAAATACAAATCACGTAACGATAAAAAGAAAAATTGATGTAGAGCTTGCAAACAAAGTGCGAGAGCTTGAACTTTACGGAATCTATATTCAAGAGGATTCAAAGCGTTATTATCCATACGGCACATTTGCATCGCACGTAATAGGCTTTACCGGTGATGATAATCAGGGCTTGGCAGGCATCGAAATGGTGTATGACGAGCAGTTAAAGGGCGTTCCCGGTCGTGTTATAGCTTTAAAGAATGCACTCGATACCGATATGCCGTTTCAACAGGAAAAATATATTGATGCGCAAAACGGAACTAATATAGTTTTAACAATTGACGAAGTAATTCAGCATTTTGCAGAAAAGCATCTTGAAAATGTTTTCAGAGAAGAAAAGGTACAGCAGGGTGCGGCGGCTATTGTTATGGATGTTGAAACCGGTGAGGTTTTAGCTATGACAACCAAGCCTGACTTTGACTTGAATAATCCATTTGAGTTGGTTGACGAAAGCGAAAAACAACGAATAGAAGCCATATCAAACGAGCAGGAAAGAGCGACAGAAAAAATGAATGCTCTTTATAAAATGTGGAGAAATAAGGCGGTTGTTGACTCTTATGAGCCTGGCTCGTGCTTTAAAATAATGACAGCGGCAATGGCACTTGAAGAGGATATAGTTACCATAAATACTCCGTTTTTCTGCCCGGGCTATAAGGTTGTTGCGGATAAGAGAATTGCCTGCGCAAACCGCAATGGTCACGGAGCACAGAACTTTAAAGAGGGTGTTCAGAACTCTTGTAACCCAGTATTTATCGAAGTCGGTCAGTTGGTTGGTGCTGACTTGTTTAAAAAATATTATAAAGCTTTTGGTTTTACAGATGTTACAGGGTTTGACCTTCCGGGTGAAGCAAAAGGTGTATTTTACGGCGATAATAATTTTGGTATTATGGAGCTTTCGACAACGGCATTTGGTCAGGGACCTAAGATTACACCGCTTCAGTTGATATCAGCTGTAAGTGCTATTGCAAACGGCGGAAATCTTTTAAAACCGTTTTTGGTAAAAGAGCTTGTCGATGACGACGGAAATACCTTAAAAAGCACAGAACCCAAGGTGGTTCGTCAGGTAATATCTAAAGAAACATCTGATATGATGTGCTCGCTTTTAGAAAATGTAGTAATGAACGGCTCAGGTCAGAATGCATATATTAAGGGATTCCGTTTAGCTGGTAAAACCGGAACATCTGAAAAAATCCCTCGTGGAAACGGCAAATATGTTTCTTCGTTTATAGGCTTTGCTCCTGCAAACGACCCTAAGGTTGCTTGCCTTGTAATGCTTGACGAGGCATCTAACGGAGAATATTACGGCGGACGTATCGCAGCTCCTGTCGTAGGAAAAATAATGGAAGATATACTGCGCTATATGAAAATTGAGCCGCAGTACACAGAAGAAGAAAAAGAAAATCTGGATGTTTACGTGCCTGATGTAAAAGGCAAAAGCACAGCAGCGGCAATTAAAGATATTACCGCACAAAATCTGACTTACACCATAGTCGGTAGCGGCGAAACAGTTAAAGACCAGATGCCAAAAGCAGGCTCTAATATGACAGCAAGATCAACTGTTATTGTATATACTGAAGAAAATTCGGGTAATCTTGTTACAGTTCCTGATGTACTTAATCTGTCGCTTACTGAAGTTCAGGCACGGCTTTTAGCGAATAAGCTTAACTTAAACGTAAGCAGTGCCGGAGCAACAGGAAGCACATCGCAAAGAACAATTGCAATAAGACAAGATCCGCTACCGGGAACACAAATGGAAGCCGGTAGTATCGTTAAAGTAGAGTTCAGATTCTTAGACGTTGACTAGAAAGGGTGAAAACAATGCTTTTATCACAGCTGCTAAAGGGCACAGATGCCACATGGAATGCTGAAAATGATATTGAAATAAAAGGCGTAGCTTATAATTCGCAAAAAGTGCAAGAGGGGTGGCTTTTTGTTGCAATCAAGGGCTTTAGCACAGATGGACACAAATACATCCCTGATGCTCTGGCAAAGGGTGCGGCAGCGGTGATTATTGAAGACGATGCCGATACAGGTGATGCAATATCTGTGCGTGTAGCAGACTCGAGAAAAGCATTGGCTGGGGTAAGCGCAAACTGGTTTTCGCATCCTGCAAAAGAGATGAAAATAATAGGTGTTACCGGTACAAATGGCAAAACAACAGTAACCTCACTTATTAAACAGATATTAGAGTTTTCGGGCAAAAAGGTTGGCTTAATTGGCACAAACGGTAATATGATAGGCGATAAATTACTGCCCGGCGAGCGCACAACTCCTGAGTCATATGAACTTCACGAACTATTTCGTGAAATGGCAGATGTCGGCACAGAATATGTCGTAATGGAGGTATCGTCACACTCTCTTTCATTATCACGTGTTTATGGCATTGAATATGAGGTTGCAAGCTTTACTAACCTGACACAAGACCATCTTGATTTTCATATTACAATGGAAAATTACTTTGATGCTAAAAAAATCTTGTTCAATATGTGCAATAAAGCTGTTATTAACGCTGATGATGAGTGGGGTGCAAAGCTTTTAGATGCTATTAGCTGCCTTAAATTCAGCTATTCAATTGATAGTGCATCTGATTTTAAAGCAGAGAATGTAAGAATATCGGCACGTGGAATATTATTTGACTTAATAAATAATACAGATACTTATGCAGTAAGACTGGGCATACCTGGCAAATTCTCGGTTTATAATGCTATGGCTGCCGCTGTAAGTTGTATGAGCTTAGGGGTGCCGTCTGACGATATATTTACTGCGCTTACATTGGCTCAAGGGGTAAAAGGCCGTGCAGAAACTATATATACCAACACAGACTATACAGTTATAATCGACTATGCGCATACTCCTGACGGATTAGAAAATATAATAAGCACAGTTCGTGAATTTGCTCAGGGCAGAGTAATCACTCTGTTCGGTTGTGGCGGTGACCGTGATAACACAAAACGTCCTATTATGGGCGAAATAGCAGGCAAACTGTCAGATTTCTGTATCATTACTTCAGACAACCCAAGAACTGAAGAGCCTATGCCTATTATTCATCAGATAGAAGAGGGAATGAAAAAGACCAATTGTGAATATATTACAATTGAAAACAGACGTGAGGCAATAGGTTATGCACTTGAAATCGGTAAAAGCGGAGATTGCATAATTTTAGCCGGCAAGGGTCACGAAACATATCAGATAATAGGAAAAGAAAAGCGTCATTTCGATGAACGTGAGGTTATAAAAGAACTTCTGGAAGGAATGAATGCATAATGGTATCTGTTAAATTATCAGAAATAGTTAAGAAGACAGACGGAAAAGTTTTATGCGGCGATAGCAACATTACTATAACAGACGTCGTTACAGATAGCAGAAAAATTATAAATGGCTGTCTGTTCGTTCCCTTAGTTGGCGAACGATTTGATGGCCACGATTTTATAGAAAAAGCAATTAGTGAGGGAGCGGTTGC
>JAFQAG010000147.1 GCA_017416985.1 Clostridia bacterium | reverse complement strand
TAAGCTCACCTGCGGGATATGCCTCTGAATGAATATATGAGATTTCTTTAAGTTTAAGTGCACCCTCTAAAGACAACGCATAATCTATACCTCTGCCTATGAAGAACACGTTTTTAGCTTTAAAGTACTTAGATGCCAAATCTTTAATTTTATCTTTTTGCTCAAGAATCTGATTAATTAAAGATGGTAGTTTAAACAACTCTTCGCCATAATACTTTTCAAGTTCGGGTGAAAGCTTGCCTTCTGCTTTTGCTAAACTTAATGCAAGCATATAAATCGCTGCAAGCTGAGTTGAATATGCCTTTGTTGTAGCCACAGAAATTTCAGGACCTGCCAATGTGTAAAGCACACGGTCAGCCTCACGTGCTATTGTGCTGCCTATAACATTTACTATACTCAATGTTTCAGCACCACGGCGCTTAGACTCACGCAGGGCAGCAAGAGTATCTGCTGTTTCGCCTGATTGGCTTATTACTACAACCAGCGTATTTTTTGTAAGCAAAGCATCACGATAGCGATACTCAGAAGCCGTATCTACCTCTACCGGAATTTTTGCAATTTGCTCAATAATATATTTTCCCGCAACACCTACATGGTATGACGAGCCACAAGCAACAATATTAATTTTATCAGGAATTTTATCGATTTTCATCATTCCCTGTCCGACTATTTGTGAAATAGTGTTCAAAATAGCCTGCGGTTCTTCCATGATTTCTTTAATCATAAAGTGCTCATATCCGCCTTTTTCCGCTGCAGAAATATCCCAATTCACATAAAACACCTCTTTACTAATATGTTCAAGTTCTGTATTGTAAAGCGCAACACCTTCACGCCTTATGAGTGCAATTTCATTGTCTTCTATTATATATACATTGCGTGTATACGGCAAAACTGCCGGTATATCAGACGCAATAAAATTTTCGCTATTGCCCAGTCCTATAATAAGTGGACTGTCTTTTTTTACTGCAACAATTTCGTCAGATTTATCCCGTGAAATAATTCCGAGTGCATAAGACCCTTTTAGCTTTTTAATAAGCTTTGCTATCATTTTTAAAAGGTCGCCATTGTAATAATAATCTGCAAGATGTGCAATTGCCTCGGTATCGGTTTCTGATACAAAATTATACCCTTTTTTAATTAAAAACTCTTTAAGTTCAACATAGTTTTCTATAATTCCGTTATGAACGACAGCAATTTTTCCTGAGTTGCTTGTATGCGGATGCGAGTTTATATCAGACGGTTTTCCGTGAGTTGCCCATCTGGTATGCCCTATTCCTATGGTTCCTTTAACGTTTTTTCCGCCATCTGTTTTTTCTGATAAAGCATTAAGCTTTCCTTTAGTTTTTATAACATCTATTTTCTTGCCGTTGTGCACCGCAACCCCTGCCGAATCATATCCACGATATTCAAGAGTTTTAAGTGCATCAATTAATATAGGCGCAGCCTGTTTTTTCCCAATATATCCAACTATTCCACACATTATAAATTCCTCCGTATATCATTAGTACATAATAATTTTAAATCATTATGTACTACGAAGAATTATAATGCATAAAAATCCTATGTTAAACTACTCTATAATATAGTTTAACACATAATTGTTAAAAAGAAAAGACTTTTTTGATATATTTAATAATTTTATAGGTCTTAACCAAATAAATTTGTTGTTTTTACTTATTGCAATCATAAAAAACTTGGTATATAATAATATTTAAAATATTACCCAAAAGGTGTGTATTGCGTGAAGAAAAGAGTATTGGTTGGCATGAGCGGCGGTGTTGATTCTTCGGCAGCTGCTGCAATTTTGCAAAAACAAGGCTACGAGGTTTTGGGCATTACTTTTTTACTCTCACCCACAGGTTCTGACAATGCTGCAAAAGATGCAGCAAAGGTCTGCAAAGAGCTTAGCATAAAACACGAGGTAATCGACTTTTCGGAAGCTTTTAAGCAGGATGTTATGGATTACTTTGCCGATGAATATAAAAATGGTCGCACTCCTAATCCTTGCGTGGTCTGCAATAAAAAAATTAAATTTGGAAGATTTTTAGAGCTTGCGGAAGCTAAAAGTGCCGATTTTATTGCAACAGGTCATTATGCACGAATTGTTAAAGATGATGTAAGCGATAAATATCACCTTTACACCTCAAGTGACAAAGCAAAAGACCAGAGCTATTTTCTTTATAATATAACACAAAAACAGCTTGCGCACACACTTTTTCCGCTTGATAACATAACAAAAAGCGAAACCCGTGCTTTAGCGCAAGAGCTTAATCTTTCGGTTGCACACCGCTCTGACAGTCAGGATATTTGCTTTATCCCCGACGGTGATTATATGCGTTTTTTAAAAGAATATGCCGGGTTTAAAGACCAAAAAGGCTTGTTTCGTTCGACCAGCGGCGAGATTTTAGGTGAGCATAACGGCATTGCTCATTTTACTATAGGTCAAAGAAAAGGTCTTGGTGTAACATTCGGAAAGCCTATGTTTGTTACTGGTCTTGATGCAAAAACAAATACCGTTTATTTAGGTGAAAAAGGAACTGAGTTTTCTGAGGAATTTACAGCCGACAATCTGCATCTTATTGATTCAGATGAACTAACCTCACCTGTCGAGTTGCTTTGCAAAATACGTTATGCAGCACCCTTAGCTCTGTGCACCGTTACTCCTTTAGAAAACGGAAGAGTTCATATAAAAATGCATAATCCTGCAAGGGCTGTTACCCCGGGTCAATCAGTTGTTTTTTATTTACGAGAACGAGTAATTGGCGGCGCAGTAATCGAAAATATATATTAAGCTTGTTGTTTTATTTCTAAATATCTTTGATATTCATCTTTTGAAAGCAAAACGACACCTTGATATTTTGAGCATAGCATTTGCGCAGTTTTAAATTTGTCACCTGACGAATTTTCATACATTATTACTATGTTGCCGCATCCACCGATTTCGTTTATCGTTTTTTTTACATGCAATTCTATGTTTTGCGTTTTATCGAGTAATATAACAAAATGGCTTACATTTTCTTTTTTGCACAGCAGTTTTTCAGACAGCCAATCAGAAATGCTTATAAATATATCAAAAAGTGCATAGATAAGAAGAAACAAAATAACAGAATCAACTATAATCTTACTAATCATGTAAATCACCTCATACACATTGTATGAGCAAAAAAAATATATGTTACAATCTAAACTTTGGAGGTTTATTATGAACACAAAAGCAAGCAAAAGTATTAAATCACTCACCATTGCAGGACTTTTAACAGCCCTCGCTATTGTAATTCCGCTGTTTATGCCGAAATTACCTGTTCCTCAGCCGTTTTCGGTTACACCGGCATCTCACTTAGCGGTAATTTTATCAATGTTTGTTAGTCCGTTTACCGTAGTTTGTACGGTTATCGGCAGTACTATCGCGTTTTTTGCGGTTTTGGGACCAGTTGTTGCAATGAGAGCTTTTTCGCATCTTCTGTTTGCTCTTGTAGGATGCTATATGCTAAAAAAACGTTATAATCTT
>JAFQAG010000014.1 GCA_017416985.1 Clostridia bacterium | reverse complement strand
GCGGGTGGAGCTGAACACCAAGACGGTGAGTGAGCTTCATCCATTCTTCATCAGATTCAAATTCGCCACCGAAGTGCGGTTCGCAGAAAGCGATGTGACACATACGACCTACACCGAATACTAAAGCGAGCTTAGCGCCTTCTTCTTTTAACTTTTTAATTTTTTCTGCATATGTAGGAAGGTTTTCTTTTGTAGCGAAGTTTCTCTGAGATTCAGGAACTGTAAGCTCACCAAGTGGTTTATAGAAAGCTTCTTTCATTGCGTTAGTAAATGAAGCCGGATCGTCAGCAGGAAGAGTATTTCCATCTCCGTCTGCCCATTCGTCCATGTTAAAGCAAGTAACGTGCTCACAGGATACGTTCCACTCTTTTAAGAAGAAAACAGCCCATTTATACATACCCATCGGTCCAACCGGCAGAATCATAGCCAGTTTTTCGCCGTTGTCTTTAGCTTTTTTAATCTGCATTGCGATTTCGTGACCCATTAAGGTGTCGAACTCTTCAACAGAGTTACATTTAATCGGTGTAAAATCCTTGTTCCAGTGTGGCTGACGGTCGCAGATAGTATCAGGATCGCCAATTAAGCTATCAATTTTTGCCATGTCCCAGCCTGCAGGATAAAATCCGTCAAGCAAAGAACCTTTTACGGTATCAATAAAATTCATATCTATCTCTCCTTTAAAATAATTTACTTAGCTAATATTACGGAAGCAGGCGCTTAGGTACTACTTTGCCGTAGTGACGGCAAACAGCAAATGCCTCGGCATACTCAGTTCCGCACTGAAGTCCACGGAAACGCGCAGTTGTTTTTACAAACTCTGCAAAGTCAATGTGGTCATGCTCACGCATCCATTTCATCTGGCTAACGTGGCACTCGAGCATCTCTAATTTTAAGTCGATTTCTTCAGAAACGTCAACATACTCTTCAGGAGTAAAGCCAACACCTGCTAAAGTATCGAGATAATAAATCGGTACATTGTCTGATGCAGGCGCATCACAGTCAGGAACAATATAGTGAGGCACACTTGCAGCAAAAGCAGCATCAAAAACCAGCTTAGATACAGCAGTGTGGTCCGGCATATAATCGTCGGGACTGTGTGTGATAATAAGGTCCGGCTGAGCCTCGCGGATAACCTTAACTACCTTGTCGCGCTGAGTGCGGTCATCAGAATAAACCACAAGGTCTCCAATATCGCAGGTAACAACCTTTATACCAGCGAGTGAACCTGCCTTTTTAGCCTCGCCAATACGCATTTCGCGCAGCTCGTCGGGCATAATCTCTACGTGGCCCATGTTGCCGTTTGCTACGTGGCAAACAGTTACGTTATGTCCCTGTTTTACATATTTAATTAAAGTTCCGGCACAAGCGATTTCAATATCGTCCGGATGACAACCAATTGCTAAAACGTTCATTTAATAAAACCTCCATTTACAAATTGATATTTTTATGATATATTATAAATAAGAAATTGAAAATACATTATAACACATAAAAAATATACTTTTGTTCACAGACCAAAATCGGAGGTGTCATATTTGCCTAAAGATATATATTTAAGACAAGCGATAAGCAGTCTTATTAATGTAAATAAAATTGTTACTATACACTACTCCGATTTTGATAAAAACTTTGATTACGAGGGTGAAAGTCACGACTTTTGGGAGCTTTTATATGTAGAGCGTGGCGAGGTAAATCTGCAAACAAAAAACAAGCAGTTACTGCTAAAAGAGGGCGAAATAATCTTTCACAAGCCGAACGAGTTTCACAGGCATTTTTGTAACGGCAAGGTTTCGCCCAGACTTTTTATCGTAAGCTTTGTGTGCCGCTCTAGTGCAATGGCGGTATTTCGTGGAATGCACACACGTCTTCCTGCTGCGGCATTGCCCGTTTTAAACCGCTTTATAGGCGAGGCAAAAGAAACCTTTATTCTGCCTGAATATGATCCGCATATAAAAGGAGTAAAAATGGCAGAGCACGCGCCGCCGGGCGGTCCGCAGATGGTAAAGCTCAACCTTGAAATGCTTTTAATAATGCTTTTAAGGGAATCTGAGCGTTCGGTTTATACATCAAAGGATGCGTGGGAAAGACGATTAACCAGCGACATTACCGCATATTTATCCGAGCATTTATACGAATCTGTTATGCTTGAAGATATATGCAAAAAAACCCATTACAGCAAAACTCTTTTGTGCAGTACATTTAAAAGAGTTATGGGTATGGGCATAATTGAATACCACAGCCGTATGAGAATTGACCGTTCAAAAGAGCTTTTGCTAAATCGTGGTTTAACCGTGTCGGAAGCCTCTGATGAGATGGGCTTTGAAAATCAATATTATTTTTCTCGTGTGTTTAAGCGCTGTGAAGGAAAATCTCCACGTGAATTTTTAAAAGAAAGCAGAAAAAACTAATAATATAAAAGCATTTTGCGTAAGTTTAAATAAAGCAATCATTAAGGAGATATAAATGATTAAATTTTTAATTAAACGTTTTGTTCCTGATTTTCTACAGGTCACCAAAAAAGAGGTACGTGAACGTTATGGTGTTTTGGCAGGTATTTTAGGAATTATTTGCAACATATTTTTATTTTTAGTAAAGCTCATAATTGGTTTTTTGATGAACTCAATCGCAATAATATCTGATGCATTTAACAATCTTTCGGATATGGGCTCTTCTGTTGTAACGATTATAGGGCTTAAAATGAGCAATATGCACGCCGACAAAGAGCATCCTTTCGGTCACGGACGAATTGAATACATTTCGTCATTAATTGTGTCATTTATCATTATGCTCGTCGGATTTGAGCTTTTAAAAAGCTCGGTAGGTAAAATTATAAATCCCGAAAAACCTGAGCTTAATTTAATTCTTATTATAATTTTATGCTTGTCTGTTTTAGTTAAGGTCTGGATGTTTTCGTATAACAGATATATCGGAAAACAGATTAACTCAGGCGTAATAAAGGCATCAGCAACCGACAGTTTAAACGATGTTATATCGACAGGCGCAGTTATTATTTCGGCAATTATCAGCGGATTTGTAAGCTTTCCGATTGATGCGATTGCCGGTAGTGCGGTTTCTGTTTTGGTAATGTATTCAGGATTTTCAATCGCAAAAGAAACCATAAGTATTTTGCTTGGCAATCCGCCTGACCCTGAACTTGTAGCTGAAATAAACGAACGGATTTTATCACAGAATGGTATTGTCGGAACACATGATTTAATCGTTCACGACTATGGTCCGGGCAGAGTTATGGCATCGGTACACGCCGAAGTACCGGATGATATTGACATTGTAAAAATTCACGAGATAATTGACCTTGCAGAAAAAGGCATCGCACGTGATTTAGGTGTTCATATAGTAATTCATATGGACCCGATTACTGTAAACTGCGAAAGAACAGATGCCATAAAATCTATGCTTGTTGATTTGGTTAAGGGCATTGATGCTCGGTATAACATTCACGACTTCAGAATGACTGATGGCGAAAGCAATATAAATCTTATATTTGACTTAGAGGTTCCGTGCGGATATTCGCACCAGCAAAAAGACGAAATCGTTAAAACAATACGCAAAAAGCTGAGCGAGCTTGACACACGATACAAAGCAGTTATAGAAGTTGATGACGTATTTTAAAAGGGGAAATTAAAAATGGCACAAAAGAAAAAAAGAAGTAATACATCTCTTATAAAAAGATTTTTGCCTTATTTTAAAAAATACAAATGGGTGCTTTTGCTTGATTTGTTTTTTGCATCGCTTACAACCTTATGCGAGCTTTATCTGCCGCTTATAGTGCGGTATATAACCGATATGGGCACTAACAATCTTTCAGCACTCACAGCAGAAATAGTTATAAAGCTAGGGGTTTTTTATCTGGTTTTAAGAATTATAGATACGGCATCGAACTATTATATGCAGTCGATTGGGCATATTATGGGAACAAAAATCGAAACAGATATGCGCCGTGATTTGTTCTCGCACTTGCAAAAACTGCCATTTTCGTACTATGATAACACAAAAATTGGTCAGATAATGGCTCGAATAACAAGCGATTTGTTTGATGTAACCGAATTTGCTCACCATTGTCCCGAAGAAATTTTTATTGCGGCAATTAAAATAGGTGCATCTTTTATAATCCTTGCAAACACTAATTTATGGCTTACTCTTATAATTTTCTCTGTTCTGCCGTTTATGCTTGTTTTTACACGATTTTTTAAACAACGTATGCGAAATGCATTTAAAAAATCTCGTGTGCAGATAGGCGAGCTTAATGCTCAGGTAGAAGACAGCCTTTTGGGTGTTCGTGTTGTAAAATCCTTTGCGAACGAGCCAATAGAAAAAGAAAAGTTTAACAGCGGCAATGTCAGATTTTTAGATATAAAAAAAGAAATGTATCACTATATGGCAGGCTTTCACAGCACCACACGTCTGTTTGACGGAATTATGTACATAACCGTTGTTGTGGCAGGCTCTCTCTTTATGATTGACGGCAAAATAACAGTTGCTGACCTTATGGCATATTTGCTTTATGTAACAACCTTGTTAACATCTATACGCCGTATCGTTGAGTTTACAGAGCAGTTTGAGCGTGGTATGACAGGCATTGAGCGTTTTGTTGAGGTTTTAGATGCCCCTCCGGTAATTGAAAATCTGCCCGATGCCAAAGAGCTTAAAAATGTAGTCGGAGATATTCGTTTTGACGATGTAAGCTTTAGCTATAATGATGACAACAGCGAAGTTTTACACAACATAAATCTGCACGTAACGCCTGGCGAAAACATCGCCTTAGTCGGACCGTCAGGTGGCGGAAAAACAACACTTTGCAATCTTATACCCAGATTTTATGATGTAACCGCCGGCAAGATTTTGATTGACGGACAGGATATAAGAAATCTGACCTTAGAATCACTCAGAGGTCAGATAGGTATGGTTCAACAGGAGGTTTATCTGTTCTCGGGTACAGTTTTTGAAAATATTGAATACGGAAAACCGGGAGCAACAAAAGAAGAAATTATAAAAGCCGCAAAGCAGGCAGGCGCACACGACTTTATAATGAGCCTAGAAAACGGCTATGACACCTATGTAGGCGAACGTGGCGTTAAGCTTTCTGGCGGACAAAAACAGCGCATTTCAATCGCCAGGGTGTTTTTAAAAAATCCACCAATTTTAATACTCGATGAGGCAACCTCTGCTTTAGATAACGAAAGCGAAAGAATTGTTCAGCAATCACTTGAAACACTCGCTAAAGGGCGTACAACCTTTACCATAGCTCACCGCTTGACAACAATTAAAAACGCATCTGTTATTCTAGTTCTTACAGAAGATGGTATCGTTGAGCAGGGAACGCATCGTGAATTAATGAAAAAAGAAGGAATTTATCATAGCCTATACAGTATGTATCAGGAAATGATGAGTGAATAGATTGCCGGCTGTAGAAAAAAGCGCAGACCACACAAAGCAAATAATAAGTTAAATTATAAAGTATAGCCCATTTATTAGTTATTACTATACGTAGAAATTTGCAAGCAAATTTCTTTTTAATATGCTTTGCGTTACGAACAAACGTCACCTCTCAGCGTACACAAGTACGCTTTCGGGTAACCCCTACGGGTTCCGTTTGTCCGTTCTGCATCTTTTTTCGTCCATCCCTTGTAAATTCAGGATATTTACGTAGTGCAAACGATAAAAACCTACCGTCTGTACGTTCTGTTTAAAATTTATAACACTTAACTTTAAGGAGCACTAATATGTCACTAACCGTCGCAGCATATACCTTAGGCTGCAAAGTAAACCAATACGAAACCGAAGCAATATTAGAACAGTTCTCAAAACGAGGAGCAACGATTGTCGAGCCTACCGAATCTGCAGATGTATACATAATAAACACCTGCACGGTTACGAGCTTAAGCGACAGAAAATCCCGCCAGATGATTCGCCGTGCCAGGCACCTAAATCCTGCAGCTGTTATAGTTGTTATGGGATGCTATGCTCAAACCGCACCCGAAGAGGTTTCTAAAATCGCTGAGGTTGACCTTGTTATAGGCACAGACGGTCGCTTAAAAGCTGCCGAGCTTGTTGAGGACTTTTTAAAAAACAGAGAAAAACGAGTAGTCGTAAACGATATAAGCCAGATTCACGAATTTGAAGATTTGTCAATTACACACTACGAAAACCGCACCCGTGCTATTATGAAAGTGCAGGAGGGCTGTAACCGTTTTTGCTCTTACTGCATTATCCCTTACGCAAGGGGGCGCATTCGTTCACGTTCGATAGAAAGCTCAGTTAAAGAAGCTAAACGCTTAGCTGATGCAGGCTTTTGCGAAATTGTTTTAGTTGGCATTCACCTAGCTTCGTACGGAAAGGAATCGGGCGAAACTGACCTTTTGGATTTAATTAAACACATTGCCGAGATTGACGGAATAGACCGTATTCGTCTGGGGTCGTTAGAGCCTACCATTTTCACAGAAGAATTTACACAGGCAGCCTCACAAATCCCTAAGCTGTGTCATCATTTTCATCTGTCTTTGCAGAGCGGATGCGATATGACCCTAGAGCGAATGAACAGAAAATACACAACAAAAGAATATGCCGAGGTTTTAGACCGCATAAGAAAGGCTATGCCCGACTCTGCAATAGCTACCGATATTATGGTCGGATTTGCAGGCGAAACAGAAGACGAGTTTAACGCCACCTGCAATTTTGTTAAAGAAATAAAGCTATCTGATGCACATATTTTTAAATACTCCATAAGAAAAGGCACTCGTGCAGCTAAAATGGACGGACAAGTTGACCCTAAAGTTAAAGAAGAGCGCAGCAAAACGCTTATAAAAATTACATCTGATACAAGAAAAGAATTTTTAGAAAAATTTATAAATACCGAGGCAGATGTTTTGTTTGAGCAATACCATAATAACAAAAAAGGCTTGTTTGAGGGAAAAACAAGTAACTATATAACCGTTGTTGTAAATGGCGGCGAAGAGCTAGAAGGCAAAATGCGCCGAGTGCGTATGCTTAGAGAAGAAAACGGCATTGTTTTCGGCGAATTAGTGGAGGAAAGCATATGAATGATGATGCTATTAAAAAACCTTTCTATAAAAAGGTGAGCTTTTATATTGTAGCAATAGCTTTGATTATAACTTGCGTTATCGGTATTTTTCTTGCCACAAACAAAGATACACGCAGGCTTAATCTTGCAGGATATGTAATAAATGTTCCGTCTGATTGGCAGATAGAATTAGAGGGCGAGGTTGCCTCTTTTTACGGCGAAGCGGCTAGCGACACACCAATCGGTAAGGCTCGATTAATAAACACCGAAACGGCTAAAGAAGATTTTGGAAAATGGTTTTATTTTAAATCATCTCCTGCGAAATCGCAGGATACCAAAAAATATGCCGCTCCCCTTACCGAGCAGATATATCAGGAAAACGAAAGCGAATATACCCTATATGCATTTTCGTCACTACCCAATCCGCAACCCTATCATTTTGTAATGTATTTTAATAATGAATATGTAAAAAAAGGTACAGCAAAAAAGATTTTAAAAAGCCTTGTTATACCTGATGCGGGCATGAATCCACCACCTAAAAACATTGCCGCACCTGCTCCTGATGAGTTGGGAGAAAACTCGGTTTATAAAATCGTATCCGAGGACTATACCGAGGTACATTTTGAATCTGAGCTAGATAGCTTTATAAATCACATCGAAAAATCTGATGAAGCAAAAGAAATTTCGATTTTCTCATACAAAAAAGAAGGCGATTTTTTAGTTTTAGACGGCTGGCAGCACTTATCGTACAGCGGCAAAAAAACGCTTATTTATAAATACTACCAGACGGAAAGCGGCACATACAGCTATAATAACAATCCTGCTGAGATTTCTAAAATCAGCAAGCTATCAGATGAAGAAAATGATATTACAAGATATGTTATCGGCTTTGCCGATAAAAAGAAGAAAAACGAAATACTTTTTGAGATTCCTAAAAATCAGTATCACGACAACAGCGCTAAACTTTTAACATATATGGGAACACAGGTCGGAGATAACAGCGCAGTCGGTGCAATTTTAGACCTGTTGCCCACGCGTGGATTAACACGTACAAAGTTTGAATTAAATACAGACTCTGCGCCCTATTCTATTACTATCTATTACGACGTCAATGACGAGGAAAAGGCATATAAAGACGGTAAGTTAGACAAAACTTTAGCAGATAAAAATGCAGCAATTATATTCAGTTTGGTCGAAAATGCAGACGTTATAATAATGAATATAGCCGATGAACAACTTACGTATAAACGTGAAAAGATAGAAAAACAGTTTGATGCTGATGTGCGTGAATATTCGCACGAGCCGAAAAAGTTTACTCAATATGTAGAAAAGGTGCAGAACTTAAATGAAAAAAATCTAACCGAGCAATCTACAACAGACAGTTCTTCGGTTGTTGGAGATGTTGTTTATTCATCATCTGTAACAATTTCATACAATACAAAGGTAACGCATCCTAAAACAGGCAAAAAAGTGTCTGTAGGACCTTATGCAAAAAGATTTGGATATGAGGCATATCTTGGCAAGCCCATATCTTGTGTAATATATCGTGCTACATCAGGATATAAAGCCGTTGCAAGTTGCGGTGGCGCAGTACTGCTTGAGTATAGCCTTGCCGATGAGGCGGCATTAAATAATGCGATAGCTACGATTCACGCATACGGAGGCTGAAGACAGTCAAATTTAGCGCAGAACACCATACAATAAGCAATAAAAAATACCTTCGCAATATTGCGAAGGTATTTTTTATTGCAAGGTATCCCATTCTTCATACATCTGCATTACTTGTTCAGACAGCTCGTTTATTTTATCTGTTATTTCTGCTGCCTTTACGTAATCGGTAGCACATTCAGGAGATTCAAGCTCTGCCGTAAGTTTTTCAATTTCTTCTTCCGTCTGCGCAATCTGCTCCTCAATTTTTTTAATTCTGTTTTGTCTTTTACGTTCTTCGGCATCCTTTTGCTTTTTTTGTAAATACTCGTCTTTGCCCGACTGCTGTTTTTGCTCTGCAACCACCTGCACGTTTTCGGTCTTTCTTTTTTCAAGATAATAATCATAATCGCCAAGATAATTTAAAAGACCATCGGTTGTCATATACACAACTCTGTGCGCCAGTTTGTTTATAAAATAACGGTCGTGCGATACGATAAACAACGTACCCTCGTATGATAGCAGAGCATCTTCTAACGCCTCACGCGATGCGATATCTAAATGGTTTGTAGGTTCGTCCAACAGCAAAAGATTCGCACCTGAAAGCATCAGCTTTAAAAGCGAAACCTTTGCACTCTCTCCACCGGACAGCTCAGAAATCAGCTTAAATACATCATCGCCTCGAAACAAAAATGCAGCTAGCGCACATCTTACCTGAGTCTGTGTCATTTTAGGGTAAGTATCTGCCACCTCGTCAAATACCGTTTTTGTATAGTCAAGGTGGTCTTGCGTCTGGTCGTAATATCCGATATCAATGTTTGTTCCAAGCTTAACTGTACCGCCAGATGGCTCAAGCTCATTCATAATTAACTTAAACAGTGTTGTTTTTCCGCATCCGTTAGGTCCTAACAGAAAAACCCTCTCTGTATGTGTTATATGCATTGCTGCATTTTTAAACAGCTCTTTTGCTCCGAACCGCATAGCAAGGTCAGCACACATTATAACATCATTGCCGCCACGCCTGTTTATAGGAAATGAAAAGCGCATTCCCTCAGGTAAATCGTCAGGACGGTCTAAGGTCTGCTCTAAGCGGTCAATCATTTTTAATTTGCTCTCAGCAGTCTTAATATTCTTTTCTCTGTTCCATCTGCGTTGCTGCTCGACAATGCCCTCTAAGCGAGCAATCTCTTTTTGAGTGTTTTCGTATTTTCTCTCCTGCGCCTTGCGGTTTTCTTCTTTTTGACGAATATACTCTGAATAGTTGCCGTTATAGACCGTAAGTCTGCCGTTTTCAAGCTCAAAAATTTTGTTTGATACCTTATCAAGAAAATAACGGTCGTGCGAGATTACAACAAATGCTCCCTTATAATCACGCAAAAAGCTCTCAAGCCATTCAACCGACTGAATATCTAAATGGTTTGTCGGTTCGTCTAAAAATAAAAGATTTGCCTGACTAAGCAATATCTTACACAAGAACACTCGGGTTTTTTGTCCGCCACTTAAGCTGTTAAAGTCCATATAAAGCTCGCTCTCGTTAAAGCCAAGACCTAAAAGACTTGCTTTGGCTACGCTTTTATATGTAAAGCCTCCCTCCTGCTCGTAACGCTCCTGAAGGGCATGCTGTTTTTTTGCTAAAGCTAAGGCATCGACATTGCCTGACTCGATATCACGAGATAACTGTTCAAGGTCACGTTCCATCTGCATTAAATGCTCAAAAACCGTCATAAGCTCGTCTAGTACGGTTTTTTCAGAGGTCAGGTTTGTCTGCTGTTGCATATAGCCGATTGCAGTTTTGTTGTTTTTAAAGATTTCGCCGCCATCGTCTGATAAATCGCCCAGCATAATTTTTAAAAGTGTAGTTTTGCCTGTTCCGTTTGCGCCAACAAAGCCTATCTTGTCACGCTCGTCAATCGAAAACGAAACGTCATCAAACAACACCTCTGTGCCGAATGCCTTCTTTATCTTTGAAAGATTCATTAAAATCATTACTATCACCGATGTATATAATACCACAAAACTTGATTTTTGTAAACAAAAGATTTACCCTGTATAAACCAGTCCCTCTCTTGAGATGTTCACATTTGCAGTAACAGAAAATTCTGAATTTATAAACTTATCCTGCCAGTTGTACAAAGTCCAGTCGTTCCAGTCCGAAAAATGCATTTTTGAAATTTCGCCAAAGCCAGTAACATCTGCTTTGCTTTCATTTTGTGTATTCTCTAAAAAGTCTGTAATCTGCCCCTCTATATACCTCGATGCCAATTCATTAAGACCGTCTATGCCCAGTTCATTAAAATCTGAATCAGGACATTTTACAAGCTCGCCCATAAGGCATATCTTTGCAGAAAGCTTAGGAGTTTCACCTAACTCATCGGCACAGAGCTTTGGCTTTTCGTCTTGCGTAAGTCTTAGGGTTATGTGCTCACCCTCTTCTTTAACTGACGGTATTAAAATATAAATTTCTCTTAGCTTTCCAGTCAGCATATGATAATAAAGCGCATCTTTAGTCGACAAAACCTGTTTTAGCTTTCCTCCAGATAAAATCGCCATGCCTGAAACATCTGCCTTATTTTCACCGCCCACAGACAGCTGTCCTGCAAAATATCCGTCCTCTCCGCTTTTACTTTTCTCATTACTTTCATCATTACTTAAATTGGCAACAGGAAGAACCTCTCCCTCACCATTAGCTGATAAGTTAAAATACAACTCTCGAAGTGTCGTAGACGGCATATAGTTATTGTCATTATTCGAAAAAATAAGAGTGTAGTATTTGGCAGGATTTATTTCAAGTGACGGATTCGCCGTTTTCATATACTCCTCAGCCTTACAAAGCGAAATTGCAGTATAGGTATTGGGGCTAAACTGATTGCTCTTCATAAATTGTTTAACATAGTCCGCAATTCCCTCTTGTGCAATATCTTGCGAAAACAAAAGCAGTTTTACGTGCGACAAATTTATTTCTTTACTCAGATTGTTTTCTGCAGCTGTTAAGGCTGTAAAAATGTCTTTACCCTTTACCGTTAATACTGTTGTATTTTTGTTTTTTGCACCGTCTTCTTCTCCCTTCTCAGACGAACCTCCCGAGCTTTCGCCACCTGAACCGCCACTTATTGACAGCGGTTTTGCAAACTGAACCGATACCGCTATACCATCTTCTTCCTTGTCCAGTCCCAGCGCTACTGCATATGCCATCTCGGTAATTTCGTGAGAATATCGGCAGCCACCAAGCGATGTGGCGATTACCGCAATTAGCATAGCCGCAAATAACCTACGTTTCATAAGATGCCCTCCTATTTTTTATATAGGCAAAAATCATAACCAAAATTGGCAAAGCCACAGTGCAAATAAATAAAATCGGTGAGGCTTTTTGCGAAATCTGCATTGCCTGTGTCACACTTTTTGGCATATATGCTATAACAAACATAACCGCCAAAGTCGGAACAATAAACAGCTTTTCGTATTTTGTTTTCGATGCCTGACCTAATATTTCTACCACAAAGGTTTGCGTTAGTGTAAGATATAAAAGCGATGAGCTTATCCATACAGGATAAAAAATTGCCTCAATGCTTTGCGAATTATCGCCAAGACGAATAATTCGGCTGACCTGATAAACCGGCATAAAAAGCTCTCCGCTTCCTGGATACTGTGTCGTCAGCACATACCCCAGCATAATTGCAAGCTGAATAATTACTGCTAAAACCGTTCCCCAGCCTACCGCACGTCTGAACACTTTTTCTGACTTTACATAAGGATATAAAAGCAATATATAAATTATATCTGAATACATTAAAATTGCATAAAGCGAGGTTTTTATAACTTCTTTTTTGCCCAATCCCCAGACAGGAAATATATTTGTTAATTTAAAACTTGCGCAAGATGCAATTATGACAAGCGCAAGAGCTGTTACGATAAGCGGTACAAAAATTGCGTGCAGCCTGACTGCGCCCTCTGTTCCTTTGTAAGCAACGGCAATTATTGCTATACCGACCAATACGGCAGTTAAAAACGATGGTATTCTGTAAGGTGTTATTAAATTTATTGTTTCGGCAGACAGTCTTAGGGTTATTGCTCCTTTAAATATAAGCGGCAAAATAATTAAAACCGCTACAAACCATTTTAAAGCCGCACCGCCAGCCTCTTCGGCTATACTTATAATGTTTCTATTTGGAAAGCGCTTATAAAGCCGCATAATAACCAACACTAAAGCAAGAAAAACCATGCCTGAAATTAAGGCAATCATCCACGCAGCGTTTCCCGCTTGCTTACACAAAAGCTGAGGAAGACCCAACAGCACTTTTACAATCAACGCATTTATAAGCACCGATGCGGTTTCAAATTTTCCGAAGTTTATAATCCTTTTATTCACTGTCTTCACCGTCACTTTCATTCTTTATGTCAACATCAGGGTCCTGCTTTGAATTGTTATAGTCAGGCTTTGATGTTTTTTTATAATCTCTGCCTATAAATGCAGTTTTAAAAAATCCCTCACGTGTTCTTGGTGCAACAGGAGATAAAAATCTCACCCCAAACGATTTAGTTGTGCAAAGCATTGCTGTATGCAAAAACAGGCAAATTGTAAATCCTAAAAATCCTGCAACAGCGCTTGCAAAAATATATACAAACTTCATAATTCTAAAGGCTATTCCCAGACTGTAATTAGGTGTGCTTAATGAGCCAACAGCGGTAAAGGCAACAATTATAATTATAATGGGGCTTACTATATTTGCAGACACCGCCGCCTGACCTAAAATAAGTGCACCGACGATACTTATTGACGGGCCGCCTATGTTAGGGATTTTTATTTCTGCCTCTCTTAAAAGCTCGAATGATATTTCTAAAACCACAAGCTCTATAAGCGTTGAAAAGGGCGTTATTTCAAACGATGCCTCTAGCGCATATAGTAGGTCTGTGGGAATCATCTCGTGATGATATTGTGTAATGACTATAAACAAGCCGGGCAGCAGCACAGATATAATAAGCGAAATGTAGTGAACAAGCTGCAAAAGATTTGCATATGGCATTCGCATATATCGGCTGTCGGGAGTTTTCATAAAGGTAAAGAGCGTAGCAGGCATAACCAGTGCAAAAGGACTGCCGTTTACCATTAATACCACATTTCCATCACAAAGCTCCATTGATGCACGGTCTACTCTTTCGGTTGCCAGAATCTGCGGAACAAGCTTTAGGTTTGAATCCTCTAAAAAGCTTTCTAATTCTTCCGTTGTAAAAATGTAATCCGCATCAACTTGCGCAAGACGCTTTTTGATTTCTTTTACCAGACTGTCATTTGCCAAGTCTTTAATATACATCAATGCGCACGGAGTTTTGCTTTTATTGCCGACCGACATATTTTCAATTACTAAGTTAGAGTCTTTTATGGTCTTTCTTATAAGAGCGGTGTTCATTCTTATAAGCTCTGTAAAGCCCTCCTGAGGACCTAAAACCGAGCCCTCTGTTATTGGCTTTTGCAGGCTTCGCTTTTCCCATCCCTTAACATCTGCAACATAGCAAACTGATATACCATCAACAAAGATTCCGCAACCGCCAAAGCATACAAGCTCAATTGCCTGCTTAAAGGTTTTGCTTGGCACAACATCGTTCTGAGTAATAAGCTGACGGCTTATATATTCTTCTTCAGGGCATTTCGGCGGCATAATAGCCGTCATCTGCATAAGAGGCTTTAAAACAAAATGACCGATATTATCACGGCTTGACAATCCATCAAAATAAAAAATAAAGGCATCTGCCGTGCGGTCAGGAAGCACAACCTTAAACCAACGCAGAATTAAATCTCCTGACTTGGGATAATTCATAAACTCTTTTATTTTTTCAAAATTTTTGTTTACACTTTTATATACATTTATATCTTGCTCTGGCGGACTTTTATATGGCTTATCCTGCTCTTTTAAAATATATCCCTCTTTGGTTTTATGAAAATCTAAAAAGCTTTGCCACTTTCCCATATGCAAACTATCCTTTCGCATTTTAATACATTTATTATTAACATAAAGGGAAAATTTATGCAAAATAAGGATATGTTAAAAACTTTTGAACACAAAAAAAGAGGCTGTTTAAACAGCCCCTGATAATTATTTACATAGCGAAATCAGCTCATCAAGATAACTTTCATACACTCCTCGTGGCTGCGTTCCATATTTATTTGCAAGCGCAGCGGCGCGCCCTACAACCTCGCCCATAAGACCGCAGGTGCGCATTAAACGAAACATCCCAAGACCCTCGTGCGTTACGCTTAAGCATCTGCCTGCCATAAACATATTTTTAACATTTTTAGAGTAAAGGCAACGATAAGGAATAAAGAACGGATTTGGAAAATCGTTATGCCACCAGCATTTTGTTATAAAAGCATCCCCCTCGTGATATGCTCCGTAATATGCATTGTTTATAACGTGAACATCAAAGGTAATATTTACGCCGATAAGTCCGTCAGGAAAACGTCTTCCTAATCGTGCATCGCTTTCGTTTAATATAACGTCGCCAAGCAGACGTCTTGATTCACGCTTGCCCGTTATGTACGAGCAAAAGCCTATGCGATGATTCGGCAGGTCACCGTCTGTGTTTTTGATGGCATCCCATGCGCCGTACATCGCACGGAAGTTTACATCACGGGAATATTCCGCCTTTTTAATCGGGTCGTGCTCAAAACCGCTTCCCCAGAACCAACAACCAAGATTACGTTCTGCATTTTTAATGAGTTTTTCATCTTTTGAGCCTCTTAATCTATGTGGAAAGTTTGCTTCTTTTAAGTCAATCGCCCAAGGGCAACTAGGAAATTCAGAAGGTGCTCCGGTATCTTCAACATACCAGAAGTTTGACTGCTCCATATGCCCCTCAGCTGTCATTTCATACTCTGCACCAGACATATATCCTAATGTGCCATCGCCTGTGCAGTCGCAGAACAACTCGCTTTTAAGCACAGTCGGCTCGCCGCTTATAACATTCATAAGCTCAATTGATTTTATAACGCCGTCAGCGGTATCAGACGCAACAAGATATTCTCCAAAATAAAGAGATAAGTTTTCAGTGCTTTTTAATATCTCCATTTTTTTGCCATCTTCATAGTTCTCAGGTTTATTTGCCGTACCTGAAATATCACGCACTTTTTGCTCAAATTTATCAGTAAGTCTGCCGATTGCAGGAAATTCATCAAATTTTGTATCTCCCGTAAGCCACACACGTATTTCTGAACTGTTGTTGCCGCCTGCTACGAAACGGTCGTTTACAAGTGCTGTTTTAAGACCACGGTTTGCTGCCTCGATTGCTGCACACATACCCGTAATCCCTGCGCCCACAACCACAAAATCATATTCATATTCTTTTGCTTCATTATATCCGCACAGTTTTTTCCTGAGCATATTTATCTCATCGGGATCAATCGGCGGAACAAAGTCATTATCCAAAGTAAAAAGTATTGCACCGCATCTGCCCTCAAAGCCTGTAAGGTCACGAAGAATAATTTTCTGCTCTGATGAATCAATATTTATTACACCGCCATCCTGCCAATGCCAGTCAGGCTCTCCGTCACCGAACTCACGGCAATAATCACCGCAGATGACTTGAAACTTGCCAGGCGCATATTCAGGCTTCCAGTACGCCGACCAGTTTTTTGTATATACCCAAACACGATAGCTGCCACTTTGGGGAAATTTGACCTTGCCGCACGCATCATTTACAGGATTGCCCAGACCGTGCGCAAGCAGGTACGGCAAACCCATATTAACTATAAACTGAGTGTCAAGCACCCAACCACCATGATTTTCAAGTGATGAGCACAAAACAAAAACCGAATTTTTATTTGTTATTTCAGACATAAAAAACACCTCTTTAAACTGTATTTATAAAACCGTTGTTACACATATTATAAATATAGTTTAAAGAGATGTAAAGTAATAAAAGCTCTTAAAAATGTCAAAAAAACACACAAAATTTTATTCTATTTTTTATGCTTTGATGGCAGATAACCATAATAACTTTTAAAACACGATGAAAAATATGACGGAGTTGCATAGCCGAGCATATCCGAGATATCGCTTATGCTGTAATCGCCGGTTTCTAACAACATTGCCGCACGTTTTAGTTTTAGTTCGTTTAAGTATTGGTGCGGCAGACAGCCGTAATAATCATAAAAAAGCTTACGAAAATAGTTTTTGCTTATATGGCATAGGTCCGCAAGCTCTGAAACATCTACGCTTGCGGCATCGTTATTCGCAAGATATTTTATCGCAGGCTTTATCATTTCATATTTTCGCTTCGATAAACGTTTTTTTGCATATTCGTCGCATATATCATTTAATACATCTAAAAGCTGTGACAAAAATCGTAAATATGATGGCATTGCGCTGTTATATCTGCTAATCATATTAATAAATTTTTCACCAAGAAGTTTTTTATGCTCTGTATCTATGTGTATAATTTTATCAGAAAAAACAACACTTTCGTCATTTAAAGTCAGCTTGAAATCGGCAACAAGCACCTCTGTATGCGTTATTAAATTACCATTTTCGTCTGTTTCATCTATTAATGGTCGATGATAATAATTACAACCTTCAGGGGCATAGAGCATTTCGTTTTCTTTTATCTTTATTTCTCTTCCTGATGAGTCAACAAAAATATGCGCACCTTTTAAAACATAGATTAATCCCGAATGAGAGCGAGGCTGGGTGCGATACATTTCGGATACACAGCTTTGATTAACCCTGATGCTGTGAGCATGCGCTTCTTTAACTGTTATCTCTGCTCGTTGAGCATCTTCAAAGGTAATAAGTTTCATATCATCGCCTCCTGTCTTATATAATTTTAAGTTAAATTAATACCATTGTCAAGCGACTAAAAAAGAAGGATGCAAAAACGCATAGTTTTTTGCATCCCTTTATTTTTAATTTTGATTTTCTAATTCGCCAAGCACATCTATTAACATCATTAGCGCCCTTGGCAAATGGAACGGGTCTTTAACCGGAAGTGCCGCTGTTTCGCCAACATTTCCGTCATTATCGAGCCAGTTATACCACTCGCCGTATCCGTTAGGATAATTTTTAAACGCAAATTCGTTTATTTGTCTGTGGATATCCATAAACCACTCATCGTGAGTATGCTTATACGCATATGCCGTTGCCACTAAGGTTTCAAGCTGAACCCACCAAGGCTTGTATGTGGGTTTGCCCCAGAATATCGGCTCTTTGCCGTCGATATCTAAAGCTAAAATAAGGCCGCCTTTTTCTTTGTCAAGACCTAGCTCGATGTGTCTTTTAATTATTTTGCAGCACTCTTTAACATTTTCTGTTTCTCCTCTGTCGTTAAAGATGCTTATTAAAAACCACATACATTCTATGGCGTGCCCCGGAACGCAGGCTCTGCCCTCGGGCGTGTCGGTAAATTTGCCATCGGTTGTTACAAATTCTAAAATGGCATCCTTTTCTTTTACATAAAAGTGATTAAGCACCTCTTGCGCAAGATTGTAGGCGTTATCTAAAATATCATCTCTTTGTATTGCCTTGCCTAGCTGATAGTAAAAATACGAAAAAATCATATTTACGCCGTGTGTTTTTATGCCGTCTTTTATAACATAAGGCGCAACGCTGTATGTGCCTGGATGATTAAGTCGCCATAGCGTATTTTCATAAGTTTCAATCGCTATCTGCTTTGCCCTTTCATCATTTGTAGCAAGATAATATTCTGTCATTCCTGCCATTACAAAGCCGTCAACATAAATGCTTATATCTTTATCTAAAACGTTGCCATTCTCATCGAATCTGTAAAGCCATTTTCCGGTTTCGTCACGGCCGGTTTTTAAAAGATAATCAAACAGTCCACTTGCAACATCTAAATATTCAGCCTTTTTTTCTATGCGGTTATAAAGAGCCGAAAAAGTCCATAGTGCTCTTCCCTGCGACCATATATATCTTTCTTTAGATATTAAAGAGCCATCTTCGTTTAAGCAGTTGTTAATTGCACCTGACTCGTCAATTGAGTGCTTTAACCAGTATGGAATGATTTCATCAACTAAGGTGTTATAGTATTGCTCTTTATATTTTTTTATTTCTGACTTGTTCATTTTTTCACCCTTTAGTTAAAAATTCTGTCCATTTCAGCTAGTGCAGTAAGGATAATACCTGTTCCGTGGTCATCATTGTCGATAACTGCGAGATTTGCATAATAGTCTTCATCCATAGAGTTACCGGAGCCACGACAAACATCATATATGTTACCGGTTTTATCGATTTTAAGTCTTAAAAGACCGTTAAATGCTCTTTCGATTTTTTCTTTATATTCTTCACCGAGCCAGCCGTTACGCACACCACGGCACATTCCTAAAAGGAACATACCAGAGCAAGATGTTTCTTGATATGCGTCAGGTCTGGTTAATACCTGATGCCACAAGCCGTCAGCATCCTGCTTTTCGGCAATACCCTCGGCAAATTCGACAAACAGCTTAATAAGCTCATCTCTGCCCTCAACATCTTCTGGCATATTTTCGATAACATCAGATAAAGTTACAAACACCCAGCCGTTACCTCTGCCCCAGGGGATGCGGTTCGGTATTTGGGTATCTAAGAAATAGATATGTGAAAATACCTTTTTATCTTCCATCCACAATCTCTTTTTAAAGCCTAAAATCTGATGTACTACTTCTTCGAAATAATATTTGTCGTTTTTAACAAGTCCCAGTCTTACTAAGAACGGACAACTCATAAAGGTATCGTCTGCCCACATATCTTTTTCTCTTTTGTAAGTACCGTCTTCGAACTTAGGGATATTATCTTTAGCCGCTCTTGCCAAAAGCTCTATGCAATAAAGAGCCTCGGGACTTGAGGTAAGCTTATAAAGCTCGCACATATTCATTCCCATAGTGCCGATTGCGTCTAAGTTATTAAGCTCTGTTCCCTTTTGAACAAATGTAGGAGTACCGAAATTGTGTTTTTCGTACATCATATAGTTATGGTATTCTGCCATAGTTTGCACACTGTCAACAAAATATTCCATAAATTCGCTGTTATTAAGTCTTTTGGCAGTCTGCAAAAGTCCGAAATGACCAACCATAAGAGCATAGAACCATTGACTGTAAAAACAGGTATCCATATAAGGTCTTATGTAATCATTTGCAGAATTAAGCTTCCAGAAGGTTGTCTTCCAGCCTTCTGTAACATACGGATTTACAAACTGTATGCTAAGCTCAGGACCATAAGGAATGTTCATACAACCATCTTTTCCGAAAGTTCCGACAGTAAGCCATTTGTCGCCATTATTTCTATATGAATCTAAAAACGGAATGCCGATTGGTGCCTTTTCATCAAATGAAAATCCCCATTTTTCGCCCTTTTGCGATTTAACTAAAATTATATCGCCTCTTTTTACCTTAAATCCTGATGGAAGTGCCTCTTCGCCATTTACTAAAACCTTTGTATTAGAAAACGTGTTAAGGCTTAGCTTTGTATTCTTTAAGGCAGTGGTTAATGCATAAGCATAGTCGCCGTCTGCATCCGGAAAGATGTTGTTAAAATCTATTACGTCAGCTTTTTCTTCTATTTTTGGATAAACATAGTTTCCGTCAAAATCTTGCTCTGATTCGTAAAGTGCAGATATACCTACACCGTCTTCTTTTTTAAAGCACTCAATAGGAGAGGTTGCTCTTACGTGAAGAATATAGTCCCTTGCCCAGAACCAGAAGATATGAACAGACGGCATAAACTCAAATTCGAATTTTTCGTCATCGTCACATCTTACCATAAACAGCACAGGATTTTCACCCTTATTTAAATGAACAGGGCAACGTCCTTTTCTGTCTTCGGTCGGATTTTCTTCATAGTCATATACAGTTTCGCCGTTGTATATAATTTTTACGTTACCTATAACATTAATTTTTGCATCGTAATCTGCAACAGAATCTAAAATTGTTCCAACATATACCACATTGCCGGGTTTAGCATCAGGATAAAGCTTTTTAAGATTTACCATTCTGGGTTTCCACGGATCAGGATCAAAAAAAACATCATTTTTTCTGAAAGGATGATATTCTATTTCGCCACGTGGACGTGTTGCAATCATATTGTCCGCAATAATTTTCATACCTTCTTTAATGTCTGTTGTAACAGAAGCAAGAGAATTGTTAAAGTCCATATTAGTCACTCCTAAAAAAGTTTTGTTACGGGATGTAAAAAAAGTTCAGACCGTAAAAAGACGATAAAAATATTGATATTGATAGTTCGTAAATAGTAGGTTTTTCTAACGTCGGTTGAAAAATTTTATTTCATTAAATTTTTCTTAGTTTTAAGTCTTTTTACTACGAACAAACTTCGCCTCTCGACGTACCCACGTACGCCTTCGGGTAACCAAAAGCAAGGTTCTACCTTGCTTTTGCTCAGTTTGTCTGTTCTGAAACATTTTTCCTATCCCTACTATGGCGGGATGTAAAAAAAGTTCAATTTTTCCTGTCCCAATCATAAAGTGATGTAAAAAACTAAGTTTTCTACATCACTTTATCCGATAGAATACACATTCTATCTTGGGTGTAAAAGTTAGTCACAATGGCAAATTAATATTTTCTTGCCAATGCTCTGAATTCTAAAACGTTAAAGTTTACATCAGATGGCGGATTTCCTGAGTTACCCTGACCTACAATCTTGACATAGCGTGCATTTTCACGTTTTTCAAATCCGTATGCCTCAAGCTCTTCGGTTTCGCCACGTGATGCTCCGTCTAAATAAGCAGGTCGCCAGTTTTCTCCGTCATCAGATACATATACATCAAAGAAATATTGTCTTACAGTTCCTTTATAGAAGCAGGTTGCAATACCATCGATGCCTGTTACTTCGCCAAGGTCAAATATTGCATATTCGCCCTTTGCCATTGCAGTCCATCTGGTTGCCAAATCATCGTCTAGCATATTATCCTTTTTGTTTGCATCTTCAGGAGTCGAGCTTACCTCCACATTATAAATCGGAATGGTCTTAAACTCACCCATACTTACTCCCGATGCTTTATAATAGCTTATCGTTCCCTTTTGATGCGCCAGTCTGTTCGGATCCCAAACCTTGATTTTTGTCTTTTCGTGTATGTCTTTAGCGTACTCTACTTCAATAATTGCGTTAGGATCTTCAGGAACAATCTCAATTTCTGGCATTACTCCGTCATATACAGGAAGTGCCGCCGTTACCTCTGTGCCGTTATACATTACCTTAAAGTTTGCGTTAATATTTTCTGCTAAGTCCGATTTTTCAGGAAGTTTCCATTCAGAGAACGGAATATCAGCAATCGGCTTTGTTGCCTTCACTGTCGGGCTGATTTTTACGATAATCTTGTTATCTCCGGCAGCTCCGTCAAATAAAAGCTGAAGCTGGCTGTATTCTTTGTTCTGCTTTTGTTTTGCAAACTTATCAGCAGGTACAGTTTCAGGAAGCGGCTTCGGATTTCCATTATCGTGCCATCTTGCATTACCTGACGAGCTTATAAACTCAAGCTTGATAGAGCCATTGTTTTGTGTTACGTAAGCAACATTGTCTTCAATTTCTATATCACCCTGAGTCATTAAAGACCACATACACGGTTTAGCCGATGTAAGATTAAACTCGTTTCGCATAGTTACAGAGTTCATATTATCATCGATGTAGTAACCCAAGGTCATTTTTTCAGAATCTTCATAAACAGAGCTCATATCGGCATATACATAGCCGCCGTATTTATTCGAGTCGGCATCAATTATAGGAGCGAACTCACCTGATTTTATCTCCAATCCTGTTGTAAATCTGCTCGGGTCGATAACAAGCATATTATGTGCTTCTGCTCGTTTTCTGAATATCTCATAGCCCTGATATCCATGCTCGTTCTGAAGTGTATATTCTTCTGTCCCTAAGTCAAATGCCCATCTGTTGCCATATAAGTCTAATACAAAGGTACCGCAGTCCCATTGCTGATGGTATCCGCTCGTTGTACCAAAGTGAGCCGAGAAGTAGAAGTCTGACTCTTCATTTGTGTAGGTATCACGAATCGAGAACAGCTCCATACCGTCGATGCGCTGCATTGTAGATACAGACTCTAAAACCTTAGGATCAATTTTAGCCGCATTAAAGTCGTAATACATTAAATCGTAAAACGATGCGGTTGAGTTACCGCTTTCTAAGTCCTTCCATCTTATATAAGAGGCATAAGGCTTGTTAAATCTGTTTGCAAAATAGAAATATGACTCGTACGATACACGTTTGCTCCACTCACCGTCACCCATATTGTTAGTGCCCTCTGTACCGCTGCAGGCAATCAAAAAGTCAACAATGTCTTCCATGCCCTGACCGTCCATTATGTTATAAGACTGTCCGAAGTTTTTTTCCATATTAGACGCCCACGGAACCATATAGCGCAGTGCAAAGCTCAAGTACTGCGGACCTTCTGTCCACGCACCTCCGGGAGGGAACATCTGCATTGTATATTCTAAGCTGCGAGCCGAATCCTTAATATAGCGGAACGACTCATCGGGGTCGTATTCAAGTGTTGCCAAAGAGGCTAAGGTTACGCCTGCATTTACTATTGCGTTATAGTTTGACATCAGCTTAAATGAACGCCACTCAGTTGCACCGTCTGATGACGAGGTAATTCTGCCATATAAACCGCTTGCTAAAACATCTAAGCAGTTTTCTCTTAATACCTTTAGAGCAAGCTCTCTTTGCTCTGGTGTAAATGCGTTATAAAACCAGTCATAGCCAAGCGCCATACTAACTGCCGCCTCGCCAGCATCTATAACGTGAGCTGTGTTAAAGTCAGGAGCAGTTGCCGCTATTTCGAACTGCTTAGCTGCTGCGTCCACATATTTCTGGTCGCCTGTCATATGGTATGCCAAGCCCCACGCCATAAAGCGATTACCCATCTGCGCACCTAACTGATGACGCATTGCATCTGCCCACATAGTGTAATCTGCAAACTTTTCTAAAAGATATTTATCTGCCTCTGCTATGTAATCTCTTACCCTTTTAGTAAATATCGGGTCAATATTTGATACATATTTTTCTTTCATATCGGCAAACTCGTCTGCCGTCAGATAAATTCTTGGATGCTGAGTAAATGTTGTATCGCCTGTAGTGGCTATATAATCTGCTTTAAGCTCATCAACCTCAGGTCTTACGTATTGTAAGTATCCGTTTAAATAGTCAATATCGTTCCATACCTTACAACCGGTTGCTGAGCTGTTGTCACGTTCGCTCTGCCATACCCAGCCGGTTGTGTCGATGTTAAGCTCATAGTCTGCAAATAAAAGCATTCCGGTTTTAAACCACCATACATACTTGCCTACGGCATCTTTTGCAAACTGTTTTACCGGCACATACATTTTGCCGTTTTCAATTTTAGGAGCATATGAAAGCTTAAAGCTTTTGCCGTTCGCCAACAGTACTGTGCCATCGGCTTTTACTGATATATCTCCTTTAATTTCGCCGTTTTCTTCTTTTAAATTAAGGTCAAATGCCTTATTTAAGGTGTCAGCAGTTACATAATACTGCTCTGTTCTTTTATCATAAATGCCTTTTTCAGCCAGCTGTACTTTTTCTCCGTTTTTGTGGAGCATATTGCCTATGGCGTGCATACCGATTTTATCACTTAAAAAGTCGATTATATTTTCATCTGTCGGTATTACGCTGGTTTTGGTTTCTACTCCGTCAACTATCGGTTTTATTAAGCCAGTTACATCAAAATTGTCAATATAAAGGTCACCGACAACCGAAGAATAGTTTAAGTTTACTCTTAAAGTATTAAACTGCTCCATATCAGCATTTATGGTTACATCAGAAAGAATTTTGTTGCCATTTACATAAGCATCAAATTTTTTGGTATCTAAGTTTAACGCCCATAAAAGATGGAACCATTCGCCCTGCTTAACCACGTTATATGCTTTAGCATTACCGCCAGATATTGTTCCATCTGGCGAAATGTTTAAAACAGCATCTAAATTCGCTCCGGTGGTTTTGCTGTCACGGATTAAAAACTGAACATCCTGCAGCTTGTCGGCTTTAAAGTCGCCCTCCATTTTAAGATAGCGATGCTTAAAATCGCCCGGATGTGCAGTTGCCATTATGGTTAACTGTACATCAAAATAACAATCATCAACGTTGCGTTTTCTTTTTAAATACATATAGTCTGTTCTGTCAGGACTTCTGTAATTTAAAAGTCTGGTTGCAACTATCTCATTAGATTTTGGTGTCATAGTGACTCTTCTGTAAACAGGATTGCCCGAAGTAAAGCAGAATCTGTTATCAAAAAAGGTCACATCACCTGTAAAATCCTGCTGACCTAAAACCTCTACCGATTTATTCAAAAACGTAGCCTCACTCATATTTTTATTAATTTTCGAACCTTTATAGCATCTTAAATTATCAATATAGCACGAGCTGCCTGCATTTTGCTTTATTGCTACATATAAGCCTGCGGTTTTTGACGGCATTTTCCAGTTTGAAATAACTTTTCTGCCATCTATATAATAATCGCAAACCTTGGATTTTTTTAAAATAACGGTTATAGTGCTATACGTATTTTTATTTACCGCACCAATTTTTTTACCGTCGTGAGTATAAATTACATTATTTTTAATATCAAAAAACTTTGTGTCAGAAGATGCAAAGGATGTCCCGTTTAAAGATGTACCAAAGCTAAGGTTTACAGGCACATTATCTGCCATTACATCTATGCTGTAAACCACATCGTTGCCGGTAGCTTGCACCCCGCTTGCAATAACAGTAGTCTGGTCAATATGATTTTTAAAATGCAGACCTTTGTTTTTTGTGCTTGTTTCTGCAACAACAGCTTTTCCACCGCTTACTATAAGTCCATTTATTTTTTCCTGATTTGTTTCGATGTCGTTAAAAGTCAGGTTAAGTTTATATTCTGCATCACTTGTCGCAAACGACGTTGGCACAGATGTTACTGCAAGAAGTGCAGTCAATAAAATAACTGTAAGTTGTTTTTTCATATTACCCTCCTTTTAAAATTGCCCAGAAGTTATTGCATCGGCGTATAGGTAACAGGTGCTGTGTATGGCTTAAGATTTTTAAAGTTATCAAAAGTCATGGCCTTTGTTTTATAAAAATCTCCGCTTAGGCTTACACTTGTATTACCTATTTCGTCAGATGTGTCAACAGCAAGCATTTTACCATCTTCTGAATAAGCAGCCAGCACAAGCGTTTGACCGTTTAAGGTTGTCTTAGCTGTAACTGTGCCGGATGTTTCGGTTATTGTTACGGCATTTTCATCCGGAAGTTTCCACTCTGAAATCGGAGTGTCTGCAACAGGGGCGCTATTACCGCATTTAGAGCTGATTTTTACCGTAACGGTGTTATCGCCTGCCTTACCTGTAAAGGCAAGTCTTAACTGTTTGTATTCTAAGTTCTGATTCTGATTTGCAAACTTATCTGCAGGCACAGTTTCAGGAAGCGGCTTAGGATTTCCGTTATCCTGCCACACGGCATCTTCGCTTGAGCAAAGCGCCTCGAGCTTTATGGTTTTGCCCTTTTGTGTAACATAGGCTGTATTTCCGTCAATATCAATTTCGCCTGCTGTGTTCATTGTCCATATGCAATCCTTTTCTGCGTTTAAGGTAAACTCGTTTCGCATAGTTACAGAGCTTAAATTGTCAGCTATGTAATATCCTAACAGCATTTTTGGTGCATCCTCATAAACCTCGCTCATATCGGCATATGCATAGCCGCCGCTATGGTTAGAGTCTGCCTTGATTATCGGCGCAAATTTACCGAGTACGGTTTCGACTCCGTTTGTATATTTAGCAGGGTCGATAACGAGCATATTGTGCGCCTCTCCACGCTTTCTGAATATCTCATAACCCAGATATCCAAGCTCGTTCTGCAGTTTATAGTCGTCTGCACCTAAGTCAAACGCCCATCTTTCGCCTAAAAAGTCTAGCACAAAGGTACCGCAATCCCAATGCTGATGATAGCCAGAGGTTGTGCCGAAATGTGCGGAGAAATAGAAGTTTGCTTCATCCTGCGAATACGAATCACGAATTGAAAACAGCTCATTACCCTTTATGTTTTGCATAAGCGGAACATCTTTTAATGATTCTGCTGTGATATTTACCGCATTAAAATCGTAATACATTAAATCATAAAAAGTTGATGTTGAATTGCCGCTTAATAAATCCTGCCATCTTATATAAGATGCATATGGCTTATTGTATCTGTTTGCAAAATAGAAATATGATTCATATGACAAGCGCTTGCTGAGTGCGCCGTCGCCCATATTATTTGTTCCCTCAGGACCGCTTGTAGCAATTAAAAAGTCAACTATGCCATCCATACCCTGACCGTCCATAAGGTTATAGGATGTGCCAAAGTTTTTCTCTACGTTAGATGCAAACGGCACCAAATACTGAAGTGCATAACTTAAATATGACGGACCCTCTGTCCACGCACCGCCAGGAGGGAGCATTTGCAGAGTATATTCCATACTGCGGGTTGAATCCTTTATGTAGGTAAAGGATGAATTAGGGTCGTATTCTAAAGTTGCCAAAGCCGCCAAGGTTACACCTGCATTAACAATGGTGTTATAGTTTGACATTCTTTTAAATGCTCTCCACTCATCAGCACCGTCAGAAGTTGAGGTAATTCTACCGTACAGTCCGCCGCCTAAAACATCTAAGCAGCCCTCACGTACAACCTTTATTGCGACTTCTCTCTGCTCGGGAGTAAATGCGTTATAAAACCAGTCATAGCCTATGGCTAGTGCGATTGCTGCCTCACCTGTATCTATGATGTGTGAGGTGTTAAAGTCAGGGAAGGTTGCCGCTTTTTTAAACTGTGCATAAGCTGCATCGACATATTTCTGGTCGCCTGTCATATGATAAGCTAATCCCCAGTTTGTAAAACGCTCCTTCATTTCAGAGCCAACACGGTGTCGCATTGAGTCTGACCACATAGTATAATCTGCAATGCCTTTTTCTAAATAACCGTCAGCATTTGCAAGCATAACTCTTATTCTTTTTTTGTATATATTGTCTGTGCTTGTTTCAAATTTTTCTTTCATCTGGGCAAAATCTGCCGCTGTAAGATAAATTCTTGGATGCTGCGTAAATGTGCTGTCGCCTGTTGTTTTTATATAATCTTCTTTAAGTCTTTCTATGCTGGGTCTTACATACTGCAGGTATCCGTTTAAATAGTCGATATCGTTCCATATGGTAGCACCTGTTGCTGAGCTGTTGTCACGTTCGCTCTGCCAAACCCATCCGCTCTGGTCGATATTAACCTCGTAATCGCTTATTAAAATAATACCTGTTTTAAACCACCATACGTATTTTGCCATAGCGTCCTTTGCAAACTGTCTTATTGGCACATACATTTTGCCGTTTTCGGTTTTAGGTGTATATTCTAAAACAAAGCTAGTTCCGTCTTTTAGTATAACTGTGCCGTCAGCCTTTACGGTTATATCACCGGATATTTCGCCGTTTTCGTCTTTTAAATCAAGGTCAAATACTTTATTTAAGGTGTCGGCAGTCACATAATACTGCTCACTTACTTTATCATAAATTCCTTTTTCGCTAAGCTCGGTTTTAACTCCGTCTTTATGGAGAGTGTTACCGAATGCGTGCATACCGATTTTATCACTTAAAAAGTCAATTATTGCATCATCGGTCGGTATAACGCAGGTTTTGGTTTCTACCCCGTCTACAATCGGTTTTATTAAGCCTGTAACATTGAAGTTATCAACATAAAGGTCACCGACAACATTTGAATAGTTTAAATTTACTCTTAACATATTAAACTGTGTCATCTCTGCCTTTAAGGGCACGTCTTTTAAAACCTTGTTGCCGTCAATATAAACGTCATAGGTTTTTGTATCTAAATTCATTGCCCATAAAAGATGAAACCACTCGCCAGCTTTTACTACATCATAGGTCTTAAAGCCGCCGCCTGATACTGCGCCCTCATAGGTTATAGTGAATGTGGTATCAAGACTAGCGCCAGTTGTGTCGCTGTCACGGATTAAAAAGTTAATATCCTGAAGTGTGTCTGCCTTAAAGTCGCCCTCCATTTTAAGATAACGATGCTTAAGACTATCAGCATGCACAAAGCGAGGCATTATCATTTTAACCTGAAAATAGCAGTCTGCTGAGTTGTCGTTTCTTTTCATATATATATAGTCCGTTCTGTCCGGACTCTTATAGTCGATAAGTCGGGTTGTTACAATTTCGTTTGTTTTAGGAACACAATCGAATCTGTTATATCTGGGGTTGCCCGAGGTATAACAGAATCTGTTATCAAAAAAGGTTACATCTCCGTAAAAATCTTTTTGATTAATATTACCCATATGATAAAACTCCAATCTGTCAATGTAAAGTGTTCCCGATGCATTTTTAATCGGGTCGATTCTTAGTGATTTTATGGTGCTTTCTGACCAATTTGATATTTGTGAAAGGTCAATTATATATTCCTGATATTCTGTGTTTGAATACTTGCCCTCGCTTTCGGCAAGGTTTGTAAAATATACTCTTTTAGATCTTGCTTCTGCTTCAGCAAATTCTGTGCCGTCTGTCTTGCTTGTTCCGCTATAATAAAGTGCCATATTATACTTGGCGGTGCTTGGAAGGTCGCAGGCATCTACCGTTTTAGCAATGATTCTCATTCTGTTATAATGTTCGCCGTCTATGCCATTAAGCGGCACATGCAGATAACTGCTGTAATCAATAAATTTTGAAACGCATTTTAAATTTCCGTTTTCTAATGAAAGCTGTAGCCTTGTGGTATTAGCAGACTTAATGCCCGCCATATCGGATTCAAAATCAAAAATTATCGGAGCTTTTGAATCAGAATTTACTTCCTGGGCAAAAGAAGGCATAGCAAAAACGCCTGTTAAAAGCATTGCCGCAAGAATGATAGAAATAAACTTTTTCAAAAAAATCTCTCCTTAAATTTTGTCATTTAAATCCGCTATGACGGGCTATTTATTGTTTTTAATTAAAATTCGGGAATCTGAATCGGAATACTTCCCTTTTCAACTGATTCTTGTGCATAAAGACCAGCAATTGACATCTGGATACCCATATCAACGTCAATCG
>JAFQAG010000146.1 GCA_017416985.1 Clostridia bacterium | reverse complement strand
TGCGGCAAGGTCAACACCTGAGTGGAATTTGTATTTAACACCAGTAACAGGATGCGTTCTGTATCCGTAAGGCGAGCTCATATAAATCATACTGGGAGCCGGAAAAACAAACTTTCCGCCCTTATATTTTGAGCCTGCAGATGAAGATGTAGAAAGACTTGAACGAATGCTGTTTTTAAGCTGTTCTTCAAGCTTTCTTGATTCTTCATACAGCTTTTCCTGTAAATTAATATCGCTGTTTATTTTAGATATAATTGCATTTTGCTCTGCAACCTTTGCATCTAACACACTTTTTTTGTCGCTGACAAGCGAACGTGCTTCTTTTTGTTCGTCACGTTTTAAAACCAGTTCGTTTTTTATCGCTTCTACTCCCTGCTTTAAGGCAATCATTTCGTTTATAACCGCCTGGTCGTGCTCTGTTATTTCACGCACGGTTTCGAGTCTTATAAAAAAGTCGGAAAGACTTTTTGCCTCTAGCAGAATATCTATATAGCTTGCGCTGTTATTTTCGTCCATTGCTCTTAATCTTTTACGAAAATCAGCGTCGTTACTTTCTATTTTAAGCTCATAATCCTTTATTTCCTGCTCCTTTTGAGCTATTCCCTGCTCTGCTTCGTTAATTATCGCATCAATTTCGTCAAGCTCTGCTTGCAAAAGGTCAATTTCGTGGTCAATTTTTTCTTTTTTTGACATAATTTCTGCCTTTTGCTCTTTGCTTTTATTAATCTTATCAAGGGCAGCTTTTTTGTTTTGGGTTGCCTGATTTATTCTGTCCTGAACCGATGCGCTGTATGCTTTTTCAGAACTGATTGTTAAAAATGAGCAAGAAAATATTAATGTAAAAGCTACGCAAAGCGAAATGATTTTGTTTTTGCACATTTTATTTTACCGCCTTTTCTTTAAAGTAAGCAACTGCTGCATCGAGTTGTAAATCCTTAAGTACTTTTGCCTTGTCGGCAACGTTGTTTAAAAAGTTCTGAGTTGTAATATCCATAACACCGTAAGGATAAAGACCTGCATCCTGCTGGAAGCTGTATGTTGCCAGTTCGAGTTCTTTGTCGAACACGTCATTTACTTCGCCAACCTGATATCCTAAGGCATCGAGTCTTTGTTTAATAGCTAAAATTGACTCTCCGCTATCGCCAAGTTTGAATTTCGCCTCAAAGGTTATAGGTTTAAAATCTTCGCTAACGAGCGGCAACAGCTTATTCTCTATTGGTATGTCGGGTTCTAGGCCCTTTTTATGAATAAATTCTCCGTTTGGAAGTGAGTATTCGGCAACTGTAAGCTTTATATCGCCTAGCTTTAAGCCGCCCATACTTCTTAGTCCCATAAACTCCTGAACTGTACCTTTGCCGTGCGAACGCTCGCCCATTAAAACACCCAATCCGTTATAACGGATTGCACCTGCAAACAGTTCTGCCGCACTGGCACTATTTTTATTTATTAAAACAACTATTTTTCTGTCGGTTGTTTTAAATTTTGCCTTTGAGTAATATGAAATATCTTGATCTTCACCGTTATAATCAATACTTGTGAGCAATTTATCCTGCGGAACAAGCTGATATAAGCATCTTAAAAGCCCTAAAAGCTCGCCACCCGGATTATCACGGACATCGAAAATAAGTTTTTTTGTTCCGTGATTGTCAAAATACGCAAGTGCTTTTTCTAACTCCATCGGTGTAGATGCATTAAACTGCGAGATTTTTATGTAGCCGCAATGCTCAAGTTTTGCATAATGAAGTGTTGATGCCGAAACCGCATCACGATTGGCAACCAACGTTATTTTTTGCCCATCACGCAAAACCGTAATCGCAACCTGCGTTCCTTTTTCGCCACGAACCTTACTTGCCGCCATATCTACGCTAAAGCCGGTGGCATCTTCGCCATCAATTGCGATAATTTTATCTCCGACCTTAAAGCCAGCTGCCTCTGCAGGACTGCCCATCATGACACCTGCAACCTCTAAATACCCAGGCTCACGTGTAATTTCAACACCTATGCCCACATAATTCTGGCTTATATAATCGCCAAAACCGCTTAGTGTTTCACGGTCCATATATCCTGAGAACTGGTCAAGACCGCTTGTTGCAGCAGCGATCGCTCCCTCTAAAAGCTCAGGATTTTCGCCGATAACATAGTCGATAACTGCTTCGTACATCAGCTCTTTGTCTGCATTAAAGCGATATCTTTCGGCTACCGAATCTACTATTGCTTTAACATAGCTCGACTCTAATGTTTCGGCAGGTTGTGCACTTTCAGCAAACGCAGGCAGAGCTGAGCAAATGCCTATACTTGCGCCCAACACAGTTGCTATAATTTTTTTACTTAATTTTTTCACCTTTGTTTCCTCCTGTTTTTTGCACCAACCTTTAAAATATATCACACAAAATTACATTTGCTCCGGAGCTTCGATAGAAAGAAGTGTAAGAGCGTTTTTAATTACAGTTTTTGTTGCGTTAACTAAAACCAAACGAGCATCCATTAATGCCTGATCGTCTGTTTTTACTCGGCAAGCACCATAGAATGTATGGAATCCTGCTGCAAGCTCCATTACGTATCTTGTCATACGGCTTGGCTCACGACTGATTGCCGCCGCACGTATTTCTTCTGGGAAGCGTGCCAACAGTTTCATTAAGTCTATTTCTTGCTCGCAGTTAAGCAGTTTTAAATTAACATCCTTTGCCGGCTTAACATTGACGTTTTCTTGCGCCAACAAGCGAAGAATACTGCAAATTCTTGCGTGCGCATACTGAACATAGAAAACAGGATTTTCGTTAGACTGCTCTACCGCAAGCTCTAAATCAAAATCGAAATGGCTGTTAGCCTGACGCATATTAAAGAAGAATCTTGCTGCATCGATACTGGTTTCTTCTAAAAGGTCATTTAAGGTAATAGATTTACCAGTTCTTTTTGACATTCTTACAACCTCGCCGCCACGAACAAGGCGAACGAGCTGCATTAAAATAACCTCTAAGCGATCGCTGTCAAGGCCTAAAGCCGCCAAAGCTGCTTTTAAACGTGCAACGTGACCGTGATGGTCTGCACCCCAGATATTTATTGCAGTTTTAAATTCACGGTCAACCAGCTTATTACGGTGATATGCCACGTCAACTGCGAAATATGTTAAAAATCCGTTTGCACGAACTAAAACCTCATCTTTTTCTTCACCGAAATCGGTAGCACGGAACCAGATTGCACCCTCTTTTTCGTAGGTGTGACCTCTGTCGGTCAGCTCTTTAACTACCTCTCGAGCCTTGCCGTTTGAGTGCAAGTCGCTATCGTGGAACCATACATCATAAAAGATACGATATTTTTCCAAATCGGTTTTTAAAGCCGCAATGTTAAGCGCAAGTGCATAATCTACCAATGCTGCTTTGCGTTCTTCCTGCGATGCTTCTAAATATTTGTCGCCATTTATTTCAATAAAGTTTTTAGCGTGAACACGAATGTCTTCACCCTGATATCCGTCTTCAGGGAATTCTATGGCATCTTCGCCCTTTAGCGCCTGAATATAACGAGCCTCTAATGAGTTTGCAAATTTTTCAATCTGATTTCCTGCATCATTAATATAAAATTCACGGCAAACATCATAGCCAGCCCAGTCAAGAACACTTGCTAAGCAGTCACCTAAAGCTCCGCCACGAGCATTACCCATATGCATAGGGCCTGTCGGGTTTGCACTTACAAACTCGACCATAATTTTTTCGCCCTTGCCCATATCGATTCTGCCGTAGTTTTCTTTTTGCTCGTCAATCATCTCTAAAACCTTAACAAGCTGAGAACCGTCAAGTTTAAAGTTAATAAAGCCTGCACCAGCTACGCTTACCTCGCTGATAAAGGTGCCCTCTGTTTTTAAGTTTGCGGTAATAGTTTCTGCAATCTTTCTGGGCGCCATTTTAGCTTCCTTTGCCATAAGCATAGCTGCATTTGTTGCAAAGTCACCAAATTCTTTTTCTCTGGGTTCTTCTATAACATATTCGGGAATCTGTGTAAAATTAAGCTCTCCCTTTTCTTTAGCAGTATTCAGCGCTGCGTCAATCCAATCTCTAAGCGTTTTTTTCGTCAGTTCGTATACTGTCACCGTCAATACCTACCTTCCTGATTTTAACGTGCATACCGTTTCTTACGGGTGCATCGTGATTAAACTGTATGTAATAATCTAATTTAAATTCTCCGCCATCGTCGTCAATGTTAACCTGTATATCTTTTGTTGTAACATCAACTGTCAAGCCACCATATGGCGTGTTATAGTATCCTGAATATTTGCTGCCCTTTTCAAAAATCATCTGAGCAGATGCTTTTCCAAAGCGAATCATCGACACATAATCCTCTTTAACCTTTAAGGTCGTGCGGGTGTTTTCATAGCCTGTTATCTCGCTGCCCTCATAGGATATGTAGTATTTATCGCCTTTTTTTGTATAGTTGCCCATTGTTGTCAGCTCATAGCAGTTTTCTTCGCCGTCGATTTCCTGCTTTCCCTTTAAAACAATCAATGCGTTGTTTTCCATTTTACTGCTTTCCTTTCTAGTACTGCTTAGTTATACCTTTTTTCAGCAAGCTCTAAAAGCTTTGTTATAAGCTCTTTGTTAGATACCCCTGATTTTTCCCACAATTTAGGATACATACTTATATTTGTAAATCCCGGCAGAGTATTGATTTCGTTAAGCAGAATTTCTCCTGTATCTTTATCCATAAAAAAGTCAATTCTTGAAAGACCAAAGCAATCGAGTGCCAAAAAAGCCTTTATTGCCATTTTACGAATTTTTTCAGAAATCTCGTCACTTATATTTGCCGGCATTACAAGTTCTGTCGAGTCGGTTATGTATTTTGTTTCGTAGTCATACATTTCTGTCTTTTTAACTATTTCGCCCACGCACGATGCATCTGCTTTTTCGTAGCTGCCCATTACAGCACATTCAAGCTCACGGATATTCATTGCACGTTCGATTAATATTCTGCGGTCGTTTTCAATCGCAAGCTCTAAAGCCTTGCAAAGCTCTGATTCGCTTTTTACAAGAGTAATGCCAACAGATGAGCCTGCATTAGACGGCTTTATAACAACGGGATAGCCTATGGTTTCCATTATTTTTTTGTTA
>JAFQAG010000145.1 GCA_017416985.1 Clostridia bacterium | reverse complement strand
TTCGGCAAGCAGCTTTCCTGTTGCGTCTACATCATCAAAGCTTAAGGTTTCGACGGTTGTGTGCATATATCTTAAAGGGATAGACAAAAGCAAAGTAGGCACACCTCCGGCTGTTACCTGAACCTCCCACGCATCTGTACCTGTGTCACCACCGTCAACATCTGGCGAATATTTAATATTTTTTTCTTTTGCAACAGCTGCTGCAAGGGTTGATAAGTATGGGTGAATGTTTGGCCCCATACTTAAAACTGTACCGCTGCCTAATTTAAATATACTTTCGCTGCCTGCGTCGGGTGTATCGCCGTGGCACACATCAACAACAAATGCGGCATCGGGCATTACATTATTAGTTCCTGCTTTAGCACCACGACAGCCAACCTCTTCCTGTACAGCGGCTAAAATAACCAAATCAAAATCTAGCTTTGTATTTTTAAGCTCGTCCATACAGATTAAAAGAGAAATTAAACCTGCACGGTCATCTAAATATTTTCCTGATATTATTTTTGATGACAGCTTTTTAGCACCGTCAGCAAAAAAAATCATATCACCGGGAGTAACAAATTCTTTTACTTTTTCGGGAGTTAACCCAACATCGATTGCCATATCAGAAATTGTTGCAGGCTTGTCCGCTTCGCCGGGTTTTTGCAGATGCGGAGGCTTAGCACCAATAACACCGAAAAGCTCTTTTTTTCCGCACACAATGACCTCGGCAGATGGCAAAATACGTGTGTCAACACCGCCGATGTTTGTAAAGGTTATAAAGCCTTTTTCGTCAATGTCCTTTACCATCAATCCGATTCCGTCAATATGTGCTTCTAACATTACTTTTTTTGCATCTTTTTTGCCGCAATGCTTTGTTGCGATTATGTTGCCCAGGGTATCGGTTGATACCTCATCACAAAATTTTTCTAAAAGCTTTATTATTTTTGCGCTAACAGAGTTTTCAAATCCCGATATTCCGCCTAAGGCAGATAACTTTAGTAATTCTTTTTTCATAGTTTTAATACTAACTCCTTAAATAAATTGCCTCGTTGCTCGAAGTTCTGGAACATATCAAAACTTGTGCTTGCGTTCGATAAAAGCACAACATCGCCCTCTTTAGCACAATCTTTTGCACGATTTACAGCATTTATATATTCCGTTTCACGATATATGGGCAGGCTGAGTGTGATATCTGCATCTTTAGCCGCTTTTTCTACTGCTGCTTGTATCACATCAGAGGTAGCACCTATTAAAATTAGAGCCTTAACCTTTTCTAAAATTGCAGGACCTATATCGTCATAGGCAATTCCTTTATCCTTTCCGCCGCAAATAAGCACAACTGGCTCAGAAAATACCTTTAAGGTGTTTATTGTGCGGTTGGGTGATGAATCAATAGAGCTGTTGTAATAACGTACGCCATCAAGCGTTCTTACCAGTTCAATTCTGTGCTCAACGCCACCAAATTCACGTGCAACCTTTTGTACAGCTTGTGGCGATACCCATTTATTTGTTGCGGCAATTGCCGCCATATAATTTTCTACATTGTGCATTCCGGGGATTTTGATATCGCTAATATTCAGAATTTTATTGTTATTCATCACAATATAGTTTTCATCTAAGTATATATCTGCCTGAGATTTTCTTGAAAATGTAAGTGTGTTGCCCTTTGCCTCGCTTAATAAAGAATAAGTAACATCATTATCTTTATTTAAAACAATAAGTTGTTCGCTATTTTGATAAAGCATAATGTTCTTTTTAGCATCAATATATTCCTGATAATCCTTATGCATATCAAGATGATTAGGAGAAATATTTGTAATTACGGCAACGTCAGGACTTTTTCTCATAGTGTGCAGCTGAAAGCTGGAAAGCTCTAAAACTGCAAAATCAT
>JAFQAG010000144.1 GCA_017416985.1 Clostridia bacterium | reverse complement strand
TCATCCATAGAGGTGATTTCGGTAACCATTTTCTTGTTCTTGTCATTACCTGCCATAAAACAGTCTGTCCTTTCAAAATCAAAAAATATTCATACAGATTAAATTATAAATCAAATTTGAGTTTTTGTCAAGATATTTTACCTGCTCAACTGATTTTTTTGAAAATAAATAATTTTTTGAAAATTTTGCAAAATCACTTGAAAAAAGCTTCATAATATACTATAATATAGGGGTGATTTTGGATAAAAACCTCTAAAAAATGAAATTTTTATCAAAAAAACCTTCAAAAAGTGCAAAAAAGGTATATAAATAATGAAAAAATATTCGGACCTTACAAGGTCAGAGCTTCAACATGAGTACCGTCAGGTGCTCGAAAAATATGCATTTGAAATCGTAAGCACATTAGAGCTGATTGCAGATGCAGTAGATGCAAAAGATGTAATAATCGGCATAAAACCGTCTTACAAAAAAGCGGTTATGGCTATCGAGGCAGTATTGCCTTCTTTTAAGAAAACAAAAATTGGTCTCTTGCCTGAAGTTTATCCTGCAGGGGACGAAGTAATATTAATTTATGAGACGACAAAAAGGGTAGTACCACCGGGAAATCTTCCTATAACGGTGGGAGTTACTGTTTTCAACGTTGAGAGTATTCTTAACGCATATAATGCAATAAATAACGACGAGCCGGTTACAAGCAAATATATTACAGTTACCGGTGAAGTAAAAAATCCTGTAACAGTTAAGGTACCAATCGGTATTACTATGCAGGAGGTTGTTGACTTGGCAGGTGGCGCAACCATCGACGATCCGGTGTTGATAAACGGCGGACCAATGACTGGGCGCATAACAAATCCTTATGATGCGGTTACCAAGACAACAAATGCAATTTTGGTTATGCCTAAGGACCATTATATCGTAACAAAACGTACAGCATCTGTATCAATTGATATGAAACGTGCAATGAGTGTTTGCTGTCAGTGCAGAATGTGTACAGATTTGTGTTCCAGAAATGTTCTGGGGCACCCTATCGAGCCGCATATGTTTATGCGTGCGGCATCAAGCGGTGTTATAAACGATATAACTCCTATGTTAAATACAATGTTCTGTTCACAGTGCGGACTGTGTGAAATGTATGCATGCTTCCAGGATTTGTCACCAAGAACTTTAATTGGTGAATATAAAGCTAAGCTTCGAGCTAACGGTATACAGATTCCTAAGGATGCTAAATTCGATAAGGTAAATCCTGACCGTGATTATCGTACAGTTCCAAAAGCTAGACTTACAGCGCATTTAGGACTTAGCAAATATAATTTCCCTGCACCTTTAACCGAGGATAAAGTTAATGCAAAACAGGTAAAAATTATGCTTAGTCAGCACATTGGTGCACCGGCAAAGGCTGTTGTAAAGGTTGGCGATGATGTTAAAGCGGGACAGGTTATCGGCGAGGCAGTAAGTAATGCATTAAGCGTGTCAGTTCATTCGTCAATTTATGGAACTGTCATTGATGTAAACGATAAATACATAACAATTAAGGCATAATTTACGCGAGTTTTTCGAAAGGGAGTTTCTTTAAATGAGCAAAGCAATCGGAATGGTTGAATATCAGTCAGTTCCTTCGGGAGTTTTGGCTGCAGACACATTAATAAAAACCGCCGAGGTAGAAGTTCTGCTTGCGCAGACAGTATGCCCGGGTAAATACATTGTATTAGTTGCAGGTGAGTTAAGTGCAGTTAATGCCGCTATCGAGGCATCTAAAATGCAGTGCGGTGAAAAACTTGTTGACAGCTTTGTGCTTGGCAATCCGCACGAATCTATTTTCCCCGCGATTTATGGTGTTGGTATTGTAGAAGACCCTAAAGCGCTTGGTGTTTTAGAAACATTTTCTGCTGCCTCAATAATAGTAGCTGCAGATAGCGCAGCTAAAACTGCTCAGGTAGAGCTTATCGAGATTCGTCTGGCAAGAGGTATGAGCGGTAAAGGTTATTTAATGCTTACCGGCGAGGTTGCAGCAGTTACAGCAGCTATTGAAAAAGCTAAAGCTGCAGCAGCAGAAACTGGTCTTTACTTAGACAGCACAGTTATTCCGAATCCAGATAAAAAGCTGTGGCAGAATTTATTATAATTTATCTGGTGCAAGATAAATAAAAATCCCGACCACTTAAATAAAAAGCAGTCGGGAAGTTTGATAGAATTAATCTTATGTAGTTTAGAAAAGGAAAATGTCCATATCTTTTTTAGATGCAGCGGCAGGCTTTTCCTCTTTAACAGTAGTTTTTGCGGCAGGTGCTTTTGCAGATGCAGATTTCTTAGCAGGTGCAGCCGGTGCCGGAACTTCTCCTGATAATGCCGCACGAATCAAATCACCGATAAAGCCGTTTGTGCTTTTGCCCTGAGCTTTTGCAAACTCTTCAATCTGAGCTTTCATTCCCTTAGGAACGGTGAGGTTAATGCGGTCGTAATTTTCCGCGATGTAGTTATTTTTGTAGGTTGTCAATTTAGACATATAAATCAGCTCCTTTGTATTTATACAAAGAGTATAGCATAAAAATATATCTTGTGCAATATATGTAATCAAAATTTAAAACGAGGTGTGACAAATGGATATTAATGCAGCTCAAATTAGTGCAATTGTTGAGAATGTAATAAAAAGCATGGGAACAGCCCCTATCTCAACATCAAAGCAAAAGGGTGTTTTCGAAACAATGTCCGAGGCATTAGCAGCGGTAGAGGTTGCTTACAAGCAGTTCCGCTCTTATTCCATCGAACAGAGAGAAAAAATGATTTCAGTTATCCGCAGACTTACATTAGAAGAAGCTGAAAACCTTGCTGTTTTAGGTGTTGAAGAAACCGGCATGGGTCGTGTTAGTGATAAAATCATCAAGCATCAGCTTGTTGCAAATAAAACTCCGGGTACAGAGGACTTACAGCCCACAGTTAAAACCGGTGACTGCGGAATGACCTTAATCGAAATGGCACCGTTTGGTGTTATCGGAAGTATCACTCCGTCAACTAACCCGAGTGAAACTGTTATCTGTAACTCAATCGGTATGATTGCAGGCGGTAATGCGGTTGTATTTAACCCGCATCCTAACGCAAAGCTTACTGCTAACTATGCAGTTGACCTTGTTAACCGTGCTATATTAGAAGCAGGTGGTCCTGAAAATCTGGTTGTATCTGTTGCTAATCCTACAATGGATTCATCTAACGAAATGATGAAATCTCCTATTGTTCGTATGCTCGTTGCAACTGGTGGTCCCGGTGTTGTTCGCGCACTGTTGTCTTCTGGTAAAAAAGCTATCGGTGCAGGTGCAGGTAATCCGCCGGTTATCGTTGACGATACCGCTGATATCGAAAAAGCAGGTAAAGACATTGTTGCAGGTGCAAGCTTTGACAATAACTTACCATGTATTGCTGAAAAAGAGTGCTTTGCAATCGACAGCATTACAGACCGCTTGATTGATTCTATGACCAAAAATGGTGCATATCTGATTAAAGGAAATCAGATTGATAAATTAGTTGAGGTTGCATTAGTTAATAAAGACGGCAAATACTCAATTAATAAAAAATGGGTTGGAAAAGATGCAGGCAAGTTCTTAAAAGAGCTTGGTATAGATGCAGACCCACGCCTTATCATTTGCGAAACACCGAAAGACCATCCGTTCGTTTCAGTTGAAATGATGATGCCTATTCTTCCGATTGTTCGTGTTAAAGATATTGACGAGGCTATTACATTAGCAGTAAAAGCTGAGCATGGTAACCGCCACTCAGCCCACATACATTCTAAGAATATCGACCACCTTACACGTTTTGCACGTGAGGTTGAAACAACAATCTTTGTAAAGAACGCACCTTCATATGCAGGTATTGGTGCAGGCGGCGAAGGTCACACAACATTCACAATTGCAGGACCTACCGGTGAGGGATTAACCTCGGCACGTTCGTTTACAAGACAGCGCCGTTGCGTAATGGTTGACGGTCTTCACATTATCTGATAATCAAAGGGGTTAGAGCGAATGAAAGCTTTAGGAATGATAGAAGTGTACAGCTTTACTACTGCTCTTTGCGTAGCTGATGTTGCAGCAAAGGCGGCTGATGTTAAAGTTATTGCTTTTGACAGAAACCGTCCCATAAGACCTGATGTACCTGCTCCTTTAGTTATGGTTGTTAAGGTAGAGGGTAATGTTGCTGCTGTCCAGGCTGCTGTCGAAGCAGGTGAAGAATACGCTAAAAAAGAAGGTAAATTCATTGTTTCGCACATTATCGCAAATCCGGGTGACGGTGCTGAAAAAATGGCATACCTTTTAGATATAAACAGAGATAAGTTTAACAAAAAACTTCCTAAATCATTTTTAAATGTACCAGATAGCGAAATTCCTGAAAGAGCGCCAACTGCAATTGGTTTTATAGAAATCGAAGGCTTAGTTGCAGCTATTGAAGGATTAGATGCAATGCTTAAAGCGGCTGATGTGCGTTTAGTACATACAGAAAAGCGTTTGGGCGGACGTTTGGTTACCTTGATTGTTTCAGGTAGCGTGTCTGCCGTAAGTGCAGCTGTCGAGGCAGGGGCAAAGGCTTCTGCACCGATAGGAAAGCTGTTCGGAAGTGCAGTTTTAGCAAATCCGCACAGTGAGTTAACGAAGTTTTTTGACATGGATACACCGAATCAAAAATAGTTTGGTCTGAGAGGGTGACGACAAATGTATGATACAAATTCGATTGCTAAGGCAGTTCAAAAGGCTATCGCCGATTATGAACGCTTAGAGAGCGACCAGATTAAAATTGGCGTTTCACAGCGCCACGTTCATCTGTCGCGCGAAGATTTAGATATATTGTTTGGCAAAGGATACGAACTTACCAAAAAGAAGACCTTAATGGGACGTGAATTTGCGTCTGAAGAGGTTGTAACACTAGTAGGACCATCGCTTAAATCAATAGAAAATGTGCGTGTTTTAGGTCCTGTAAGAGCAAATACACAGGTTGAAATATCCCGTACTGATACTTTCGTATTAAAGGTTAGCCCACCGGTTCGTCCGTCGGGTAAGGTAGAGGGTTCTGAAAGAATAGTTTTAGTAGGACCAAAAGGTAGCGTATATCTTAAAGAGGGCGTAATTATTGCAAACCGCCACATTCACTTAACTCCAGAATATGCTGACCGCCACGCTATAAAAGACAATGATTATGTTGATGTTTTAGTTGAGGGCGTTAAACCTACTAAATTTTACGATGTTCAGGTTCGTGTACGTGACGATTTTAATGTTGAAATGCACATTGATACAGACGATGCGAACTCAGCAGGTCTTAAAAACGGAGCATTGGTAACAATTCTTAAAAAAGACGGTAAAAACAAGTAAGCAATAAATGAGGTGATGAGTTGTTCGCTTTAGAACGGCAAAAACGGATTTTAGAGCTGCTCAGTGAAAACGGGGCTGTCTGGGTCAGCAAACTAAGTGTAGAGCTTGGGGTAACTGAAGAAACTGTTCGACGTGATTTGGAAAAACTCGAAAAGCAAGAAATGCTTATGCGTACGCACGGCGGCGCAGTACCCATTGACGACAGCACCTATGAAATGTCGTTAGAAAAAAGAAAATCTACAAAAGTTGATATAAAAATGTGTCTTGCAAAAGAGGCAGTTAAGCATATATCTGAAGGAGATACCATTTTTCTTGATGCTTCAACAACCACATTTTATATGTCAAAAGAGCTTAAAAAGTTCAAAAATGTTACTATAATAACTAATTCTATACGTATAGTCAATGAGCTTGCAGGACACGAATCAATTCGTGTAATCTCAATTGGTGGTAAGGTAAGCAACAATCAGTCGTTTATCGGAAGTCTGGCAGAGAGCAGTATTCAGGAAAATTATTTTGCGAGTAAAATGTTTTTCAGCAGTAAAGGCTTAACTAAAGATGCCGGAATTTTAGAGAGCAACGAGCACGAATGTGGTATAAAACAGCAAATGCTTAAAAACTGCAAGCAAAGATATTATCTGTGTGACAAGACGAAAATCGGTCGCATTGGCTTTGTAAAGCTTGCTCCGCTTGAAGATATAGACACGATAATCACTGAGGCTGTATTAGATGATAAATGGCAACGAAGGCTTGCTGATTTAAATGTTAATGTAGTTAAAATCGATGCTTAAATATTAAACTGTCGCATTTTGCGGCAGTTTTTTGCATAAAGCCATTCTTGCATTAATATAATTTTATTGCTATAAAATTTTAAAAGAGGATGGATACTTTATGAAAATTTTTGTCGTAAACAAGCATCGATTTGCACTTTATTGCATACTTTTTGTTTGTGCATTAGGTGTTCTGCTGTTTTCAGGCAGTGATGCCATACAGGTTATGCAAGAGCAGGCTGAAGAAAAACTTTTGCCTATTTACAGTGTAGAACGTGGAGAAGAAAAAATCTGCTCAATAACCTTTGATGCTGCCTGGGATGATTTAGATACTGACAAGCTAATCGAAATTTTAAATAAATATAATGTAAAAGCAACCTTTTTTATGGTAGGAAGCTGGGTTGAAAAGTATCCTGAATCGGTTAGAAAATTCGTTCAGAATGGGCATGAAATAATGAACCATTCAGATACTCATCCACACATAAATCAGCTTTCTGAGGAAAAAATAAAGGCTGAAATAAGCAAATGTGCAGATAAAATAGAAGCCGCAACAGGAAAAAGACCGGATTTATTCAGAGGTCCATATGGTGAATATAATAATGCAGTTATTCAAGCTGCTAAAAGTGTAGGGCACGAAACAATTCAATGGGATGTAGATAGCTTAGACTGGAAGGATTTAGATGCCGAGGACATTATTGCCCGTGTAACTAAAAGGGTTCAGCCAGGCTCAATAGTACTTTTTCATAATGGAGCTAAAAACACACCGACAGCGCTGCCTGAAATTTTAGAAAGACTACTGGCAGACGGATATAAAATAGTTCCTGTAAGTGAGCTTATATATCGTGAAAACTATACCATTGACCATAGGGGCAGGCAGATCAAAGAATCGGATAAAAATGTAGAGCAACAATGACCATTACCTGATATAAATAACGTTTTCAGTTTTTGGTGAAATACAGAGGATTTTTAGTTAAAAAACGTGTTAAATTCTAAAAATAATTAAAAAACACTTTACAAAACACAAACTTAAATGTATAATAGAATAATGGTTGTCAAACCTAATTATATGGGGTCGCAATGGCTTCGACGGGGATGACGAACGTTTGGGAGCGAGCAGTGGTGCGGAGCCACTTTAAAATCCGTAAAATTTTTAAATTAAACGCTAACACAGAATTAGCTGCTGCCTAATTATGGCAGCTGTCCTGCATAGAACTACTGCACTCTATGCAAGGGCATCATTTAAGCAGTGAACGTGAGTCAGCAAAGCTTTGAGCTGACCATGAATAATGAAGCTACTGAAGGTATCAGGTTGCCTGTGAACTGATACCGGAGGGAATGTTAATCATCGGCTGCGCTCGGAGAGCCTGAACCGGAGGCATTTTCGGACAGGAGTTCGATTCTCCTCGACTCCACCACGTCAGAGCAAAGTGCGTTTGACTTCGTTTCCGCTTAACAGCGAAAACATACGTCCACTTCCTTGCTCTTCCTTAACCCCAAAAAGCTAAACGCTTTTCGGGGACCCCGTAGGAAGTTAGCAGAAGAAAGACGGACGATAAAGCATTTGCTTAATGTAGAGCAAAGTACGTTTGGCTTCGTTTTATTTTTAAGTAGAAACATTGTTAAGTAGCGTAAACTTTGTTACCAAAAGCGGCGGGCCTTTTGGTTGGCCGCCTTTTTAATGCAATGAGTATTGTGAATTTAGTTAAAAGTAGAAAAGAGAGAATTTTGAATAACAAACATTGAACATAGTGTTATTAAAGTAATAGCGGAGAAATAATACAAAACTATTATGTAACACCGAGGAAGGCTTATGAAAATTATTGTATATTTAAACTTTATAATTTCGCTTTTGTTTATGCTGTGTTATTTTTATCAGGGCGTATATGTGCTTGTAGGATTGTTCAAAAAGAAGCTCAGCTTTAACGCAGCAAAAATGCATCGTTATGCAGTTGTAATCTCTGCCAGAAACGAATCTGGTGTAATAGGCAATCTTATCGAAAGCATAAACAGACAAACGTATCCGTCAGAGCTTGTTGATATTTTTGTTATTGCTGATAATTGCACTGATAATACGGCTCAGACGGCAAGTGATGCTGGTGCAATTGTTTATGAAAGATTTAACAAAGAAAAAGT
>JAFQAG010000143.1 GCA_017416985.1 Clostridia bacterium | reverse complement strand
TGGTACTGAAAAGACCGTAACTGTTGATATGCAAGATACCGTAAAAGCAAAATATAACACAGTTAAAGTTCCTGTAAAGCTTCATAACGGAAATACCTACACTAAATATGAAGAAGTAACTATCGAGTTTACACAGCCTGAGGATGCACAAGGCAGAACCTATATAACATATCCTGAGTTTATGTATCCTCCGTCAGTTTATGACGAAAATGGAGAGTATATGCCACGTTATAGTGATGAAAACGGTGATTATTACTACTCTCTTGTACCGGATATAACGTATTACGCAAGCTTCTCAATAGACTATGACTGCGTAGCAGAAATTGGAATTTCTTCTCTGCCAAATCCGCCCGAAGAGGTAGATTTTGTAATATCAGATGAAGCCATTTTGGGAAATACAATAAGCTTTAATTTGGCGGGAGTAAGCGCAAGCGATGTAAATCTGTTTGCTGCACTGTATTCAGATAGTGGAAAAATGGTAGAGTTAATACCTGTTAAAAATCCGCCAGAAGGCGCTAACAGCATAAACTATACCGATGCAAGTGCTAAAAAATGTAAGCTTATGATAATGGAAGACAGAACATTTAAACCCTTGTGTGATGACGTTGAAATAGATATAGTTAAATAATAGCTGTAATAAAATACATACCACGCAAGGCAACCAAAACTCATAACTAAGCCCTTTAATAAAATCAAACTGCAAAAGCCACTCTTTTACTTTAAGAGTGGCTTTTAAAATATCCTATTTTTTTATAAGATATCGGAAAAATCCACTTTTCAATGTCGGAAAAGTCCACTTTTTAATATCGGAAAAATCCGCTTTAAAAAAATATTAAATTTTGTTAAAATTAAACTGTATAAAACTATATAAATGTTTGGAGGATAGTTATGAAATCGTTTAGCTTTTCAAAACTTATGGTTGCATTTGTTTTAGTTACTGCTTTGCTTATGCCAAGCATTAGCACTGTAACACTTGCAGCAGAGCCTATATCCGACGAAAACCGGGCAAAGTATCAGGAAATTATTAAAGAAGTTGCTTATTCTTACTTAAGGCAAGGAACGCAGATTCATTACGACCAGACAGCAACTCCTCCTAAAAGAAATATTATTATTTCGCCTGAAGAGGCTACCGAACAAAGACGAATTTTTCTTGACTGTAGTTCGTTTGTAAACAATGTTTACTACGAAACCTTTGGCATTCACGTAATACGTGGCGATGCTACTACCTGGTCTATTAAAACCGCTAAAATGTTAAACGATGCCAACAGCTATCCTAACAGACGTGAAAACGAGGGATACTGGACTCAAGATGATTTATCTTCCAAATCTCCCGAAGAATTGGCTGCTTTTTTCGAGGACTTATACACCAAGCTCGAAGTCGGCGATGTTATGGTATATGAACATGCCTCCGGTGGTGGACACACACTTGTATATGTTGGTGACGGCACGTTTGTACATTGTACAGGTACCACAGGTACAGCAAGCCCTAAAACACCATCTGCTTATTATGACAAAGCAGGCGTGACCGAATATGAACAGGGCGCTGTTCTTGAATATTCGGCATTTGACCTTTTTAAAAACCCTGAAAGTTCTCGTTATCTTGGACTAAAAAAACGTTTCTGTATTATAAGACCGCTTGACAGAACAGATATTGAAATTAAACCCACCGAGAAGTCATCAAATCGTCTGACTATTAAAGGACTTGCTATGGAAAAAGTTTCATCAGTGCATCCCGATAACTGTGTAGATACAAACGATGAAATTACATACACCGTAACACTTAAAAACACATGCGATACTGCACTTAGCGGTGTTACACTTACCGATGTGGTTCCAGCAGGAACTGAATTTGTATCAGGTGATGTTACCAACAATTCGGGCAGTCTTTCAGCTACCTGCGATATTGCAGAAGGTGAAACAAAAACGATTTCTTACACAGTTAAGGTTACAACTAACGTAGCCGGTACTGTTATAAAAAGTGACTCAACCAGTATTAACGGAGTTACAATAAACATTATTAATCATACCGTTGCAGGTTACAGCGCAAATGACAGAGCGCAGGTTGCCGCTAAAGCCAAAGAATATGCACAAAACGGACGCACCTTCCGTGACGGTGTAACAATGATTACTACTGCATACAAGGATGCCATCGGCGCAGATGCCTTCGGTATGATTGATGACGGTGTAAATATTTCGGCTTACTCTACCGCAGATGAAATTCTTACCGAAATAATTGATAACGCTAACTATACCTGCCACACACAAACTGAGCTTTCTAAAATGCTTGTTCCGCATATGTTTGGCGGTGTAGATATTACATACACATCTAAAGTACCGCTTGACGGTTATCGCAGAAGCTATGTTTCTGTGAATCATCTTGCTTTAGGTGACGTAATTTTAGCAGATCACAAAGATGGTGAGTTAGCTTATTTATATGTCGGTAATTCTCAGTTTGTTAAAGTCGAAGACGGTGTTTGCTCACTCATTACCACAAACGAAGAATATGTTTCTGTCAGCACCGATTCAAGCACATACTTCCGTTCATCACCTCAAAACAAGCTTGTTTCGTTAATTGCTTATGGACGTTTTGCAGTTCTTCGTCCTTCTATGCAGCCTGCAACATCTGAACTGACAGTTACAGGAATTGAAATTACCACTCCACCAACCAAGCTTGTTTATGACAGCGGCGATGCAATCGACACAACAGGTATGACAGTAACTGCAACGATGTCTGACGGAACCAAGCGAAACGTTACTAATTTTGCATTGTCAAACGATATAATCTCTTATCCTCAAACTTCAGTAGATGTAATCTTCGGTGCACATTCAGCTACACTTAACGGACTTGAGGCTAAAATTAAGGCATTTAATGTATCCGAATTAAAGGAGGCACCAACTAAAACAGACATTCGGGTAGAGGGTATATATGTTGGTATAGGCTCGCTTAGCACAGGCTCAACAACCGACACCTTCAGACCGCAGCTGTTACTTAAGGACGTTAACACAAACGACACCATTGCCGTAGCAATGACATCTAATATGTATACAATTTCGAACAGCGGAAAAATAACAATGGAAATTAACCCTATCGGTATTCAAAAGGGCGATAAGCTAAGCCTTGCAGTTCAGATGCTAAGCGGTGATGCAAATTACTCTACCGCAAATTCAGGTAGAAAATATCTTAGCCTTATAGATAGCGAGGTAACATCATTTGCCGATTTTGTAGTATCATCAGGAAATAGCACAAGCTACGATTTAAGCAAGGCAATCGTCATAAGCACCTGGGAGGATATGCAAAATTATTATTCAAAAAGCAACACTCTTCCCTATTACTCGCTTGTACAGTTTACTGGTTCATCTTATATGCGTGCCAACTCGTCTAAAATTGAGTACTATGTTCACAAAAATGACAATTACAGCGCAGCAGCCGACTCACGACCTGATGGTGAAAAGAACGTCGCATTCAGGCGTTATGTTCTTACTACAAACATCGGTGCAAACTGGCTTGCAAACGGAGTATTCGGCACTACTAATGTTGGAACATCAGGAATCGGCACAGAGATAAATAAAGATATTTATGCAATTTATTTAGGCAATGTTACCAGCTCAAGTGTTGGATATTTTCAGCACACCATATTAGATACTGACTGGATTAGCGAAAATAAATGTTATATTGAATCGGTAAGCGAAGATAACACAACCGTAAATCTTATAGCTAATGCGGCAGGAAATTACAAGCTTTATTTTGCCGACTATGACGGTAATAAGCTTAACGAGCTTTATCCATTAGATGTAACCATAACCGCCAAAGGCAGAACAAGTGTAGAAATTCCAGAAAATTTTACAGCTACATCTGGTGATAAAATTTTCTTCTGGGAAAGCAGTGTATCAGGAATAACACCGCTTACCAAAGCCTATATTTACTAAAGCATATATTTATCAATAACAAAATAAGCTATAACAAAATAAAATTCATTTTGTTATAGCTTATTTTTACTTTTGTATAAGTGTTTTTATAAAATATTTTTATATCGCTTATAATATAACTCAAAAGGCAGTTGCACGAAAGTGCAACTGCCTTTAAATGAATGAGAGTTTATCGTCTTTATTTTTGATTCTATTAGTGTACGTAAATTACGACTTCTCTGGGTGCTCCGCTTCCTGCTACAACAGCAACCTTTGCATCTTCGCCTCTGCCGTAAATGTATTTTTCAAGGTCAGCCTCTGCAACCTTTGTAATCGTTCCTCTCGCTTCACTAACAACATAGTATCTTGTTGACGATGCGCCAAGAGTGAACGGCTGACAGCTGTCAGCTACGTCGCTATCATCTTCAGGTGTTGTGTCTAAAATTATATTAAGACCATCTTTGTATATGATAGAACCATAATGTATTTTACCTGTTACAAAGAATTTTCCTTTATTAGAACCATATTCACCGCTCGCAGTAGGAAATACGACATTACCGCTTATTCCGCCTGTCATATAAGGTTCTTGACCTTTAGCTATATATCCTGTTATCTCATCCAATATATATCTTAACATATCTCCTGCCTGATACAGTTTACCGTCACCGTCGCTTACGCAAGACTTATCTTCAGCATACGCAGTAACGTAATTTCCGTTAAGATAACCAGTCAGCTTATACATTGGATTTCCATCAACAACAGTACGAGCAACCTTTTCTACAATTGTAAGGTAAGTACCATCAGACATTTCCTGTTTTGACGGTACTCTGATAACCATAGCATCAACACTCATATTTTCGTTATAATCATAGCCTTCGGCATCATAATAACCAGAGCTTTTCAAAAAGCCCTTACCAACGGTACTATATTGTTCATCGTCCATATTTGTGTAATAATTATATATATCATTACCAAACTCATCTTTAACTTTAGTATTTTCTGCAATTAACGGTGGTATACAGAAGATGATTACATCGTCATCAACTAAAATATCGTTTTTAGTATCACCGAGCACACCGCTCATATATCTTCTTGAATTATTTTGGTTTGCGCCACCTATGTCCATTGTTTCGCTTTCTACGGCACCAGTTTTTGGATTTACAACTCTGGTCGTTCTGGGTACATCTAAAGACAAGCTGTCAGCACTACCGCCACTTCCTGATGCGATAGTATCTATTGCGCAAACTTCTTTTTTGCCGTTTAATCGATAACGAATTAACTGTTCAACACCCGCACCCTGATATCTTTTTGTTAGTGCAAGTATTGTCGGTAGATTTTCAGGCTTAACCTTTGTTTCGCCTTCTAATGTAACTTCTTTTGCACATTTAAATATGGTAACTGCGCTTTTATCCGTAAGGATTTTCAAAGTAATGTTAGAATCAATGCCGCCAGCTTCAGGAGTATCATAAGCAATTAAATATCCGTAGTTATAGCTTATTGCTGCACCTTCATCTATGCCAACGACTCTTCCAAAGCTGTCGATATATGCCTTAACTTCGTTACCCAAATGCGCACTTACATCGCCCAAACGAGAGCCAAGTGCTTCATATTCTTCACCGTCGATATAAATGTAATCTTCATCAACTGCATCTAAAACACCGCTTACTGTTTTGTCTGAAACTAATACCGTAACCTTTTTGCGACCCTTTGTATTAGCACTTGTTGCAACAGTAAGAACCGTATTCTCTTTTACAGCTTTAAACTCAGCTTCTTCGCCGTTTTTAAAGATTATAAACGAATAATCATCGCTGTCCGGGTCAAGCTCTACAAGCTTTTTCATATTGTCACGGTCATATGCAGTATATGTGTTTTTCATAAGCTTGCCAACGATAATAGTTTCATATTCGTCAACAAAAACAACATCTGCAACTCCGTCTCTGTTGTTATCAACAAGAGTTAATGTGCCGTATTCAGGCTTTAAATCACTTGCTTTAAAACCGCCTGTACCTACATCGTTATAAATCATATCAGCATAAGGAGAAACATCGTAGGTTTCTTCGTCTTCATCCTCGTCAACATAATAAACACATGTTGTTGTGCTGTTAGGAAGAACATCCTCTGCCGAAATTGTTATAATTTCGTTTTCATCTTCGTTGATTCTTATGTAAAGAAGATTATAAGGAGCTTCGTCAGCTGAATCTAAGTCAGCATAGTATGTAACATCGTAGCCTAAAAGCTCTGCTGCATTGGTTTCGCCAACATAGAACAGAGTATCGTTAATTTTTATCATACCCTCTGATACACTGCCGCCGGCAATCGAAAGACCTGTTACCTCGTTAGCGGTAACAATACCTGTTCCTTTTAAAATATTCATCTTCTCACGAAGAAGAGTTTTACCGTCGGTTACTTTACCAATGATATCGTCACTAATAATATGTTCTTTTACGATATTTGCATCAAGTGCATTAAAAATCATATCAGCCGCTAAAGCACGCTTTACGAGCAATCCGGCTTTGGCATCAATGCCTTTGAGCAAGCCAATCTGCTGTGCGATAGTAAGATACCCTACCGGGTATCCGCCTTTTCTTAGCGCTGCCGGCCCGTAGCCCAAGGTTACAACCAGCATTTTTATTGCTTCTTCATAAGCAAGCGGCTCATCAGGAGCAAAGTGCTTTTCGTCAACACCTGCGACAATTCCCATTGTGCAAGCTGCACCAACTGCACCTACTGCCCAGTGGCTTGCATTTACATCTTCAAAATAAACTGTTTTGTTAGAAGTATCTATGTTAAGTACTCTTACTAACATTGACACAAATTCGGCTCTTGTAAGAACCTTATCAAGCATAAGATCTCCGCCAAAGCCTTCAATTATTCCTAAAGCCTCTAAAGTATCAGCTGATTCAGGATTTGCGATAGCTTTATCTTCTGCCATAACCGGCATCTGCACTATTGAGCAGATTAAACATAATGCTATCAAAAGTGATAGTATTTTCTTCATTAAAACGACCCCCTCAGCA
>JAFQAG010000142.1 GCA_017416985.1 Clostridia bacterium | reverse complement strand
TAAAGATTTTGAAAGTAATTTAAAAAATCTTAAAGGAACTTTTGCTGTTGAAAGTATGACGGTTAGTGAGGAAAGTATTAAAAACCTCAAAAGAATTGATAGTGGTAAAGTAAGCTATACTGATGTAATCGAAGAATTGAAGCTTAAATATATGCAGAGGGTGTAACTATGTTTTCAAAATACGATGTTTATACAACTACCCAATCAATCTATTGTTATCCCAGTAGTAATGTATTAAAAAACAAATTAAATATAAGAGATAACAAGCTTCTTAAAACTGCCGAAGAAGAAATTACATTGATTAAGCAAATGGAACTTTTGAAAAATCCGATTAAGGGTAATTTTTCAAAAGCGCATCTTATGAATATACACAAGTTTATTTTTGAGGATATTTATTCATTTGCCGGAAAAATCAGAAGAGAACAAATAAGTAAAGCAGATACAATGTTTTATCCACCAAACTTGATTGATAGACAACTTGATAAGGTATTCGCGAAAATAAAAGAGAAAAATATGATTAAGGAAACTGATGAGGAAAAGATTTTTGATAATTTGGCATATGTGATGGCAGAACTCAATATCATCCACCCATTCAGAGAAGGCAATGGTCGTTCTATCCGTGAATTTATCCGCCTTATGGCAAAACGAATGGGATATGACCTGAATTGGGGTAATGTAGATAAAGAGGGCCTCATGGAAGCATCAATAATGTCCGTTGATAATTATAAGGTGTTGGTAGGGATACTTGAGGCGTGTGTAGAATAGTATCGTGAGTGCAATTTGAGTACAAAAACTTTCGGAAATAAAATTACCACGATGAAAAATGCAAAATGAGGATAACAAAACCACGAAAAATCAACGAACTTTACGATGATTAAAAAAGCGGAAGTAGAGTGGGAGTAATATTAATAAAAAAACAGCGCTTATATAAGTGCTGTTTTTTAAGTATAATCAAAAAAAACGGCTATATACTTGAAAAAAGCATATAGATATACTATAATTATAATTAAGTAAATTATTTTTAAATATATTATGAAAGAAGACTCAGTTAAATGGCAATCACATTTGAGCGTAAAAAACAAAAACAGAATAATATTTTATACACAATTATCGCTGCAGTTTTAATATGTGCAGTGTTTTTAGGTATGGTTACTTCCTTTTACTTTGCGGCTGAAAAAGAAGCATATGAAATGCTGCATATTCAGACAAAGCAGATTAAAGATGACCTTACACTGCAACTCAAGTCAGACAGAGAAAATCTTATTACTATGGCAAACTTTGCAGCCAAGCTCTATGCAGATGGCGAAGGTTATGACCGTATGTTTGATTCTTTTAAGCCTATTGGCTTGTTTTCTAATATCGGCATATTAAATTCTGATAATACTTTTATTACCAAAATGGGTTCGATTGATTTAAATGGTAAAATTTCTTTTCAGGATGAAGCAAGTCGTGGTGAATACATAAGCGGAAGAATACCCGACCTTACAAGAGATGGACAAGAAATTATAAGAAGTGCTGTTCCGATTAAGGTAGATAATAAAACAGTAGGTGTTTTATATGGGGTAATTCCTTTAAATACCATTGGTGAAAAGTATAACAAAATGGCAAAAGAACTTGATGCACAGCTTTTTGTTTATGATAAAATAACAGGCAAGTTTGTTATAGATACAATTAATAATCCTTTAGGCGAATTATCACAGCTTAAAACCAGAGAATATAATGATGGATATTCTTATGAGGATTTGATAACTACTGATAAGGGTTACTCCTCCTTTAAATCGATTCGCACAGGTGAAGATTTATATATTCACTATTCTACAATCGAAGATTTTAATTGGGGCATTATGCTCGCCCGTTATGAAACGCAGGTATTTGCACAAACTCACATAACAGCAAGAATTTTGCTTGTTACCTTTGCTATTATTATTTTAATTATAGCGGTTTACCTGCAATTACTTTTAAAAAGCGAGAAAGACAGAACAAAACTTAATGTAGAATCTTCGGCTATCAGAAAGCTTCTTTTAGAAGTGAATGAGCAGTATACAAATATAACTGCAGCAATGAAAAGCATAAAGAAATTTTCTGACTCTCGCTCTGCGTTTTTTACAGATACGGACGGAGAAGACTTCTATTATATAGAGCCTTCTTTAAAAGAGGAGCTTTTATCAGGAAAAGACAGAAAATATTTTCAAAGCGAGCTTTTTAAGTATGCAGCAAATCTTCATAATGTAAATAAGTCGGCTATTAGCTTTATGCAAATTATTCCTAACAGCCATCTTAAAGAAACAAATTCTGAGTTATATCATTTTTTATGCGAGCATCACATTAAAGATATATCCTTTGCAATTATTGCAGATAAGAAAAATCATGTAGGCATTTTAGGAACGATAAATCCAAAGAAAAGCGCTGCTACACGAACTCTTCTTGAAGATATTGTGGTTTGTTTTTCGATTGCTATATACAACAAAAAGCATTTAAACAAAACAGAGCTTGCGGCAACAACAGACTCTCTTACCGGAGCTTTAAACCGTGTTGCATATAAAAAAGATATTTTAGTATTTGACGAAGAAAAGCCCGAAGAGTTTTCTTGTATTTATATTGATGTTAATGAGCTTCACATAAGAAATAACAAATACGGACATGCCGCAGGCGATGAAATGCTTATTTATATTGCCAATTCATTAAAAGAGGCGTTTTATGGTCACAGAATTTATCGTATGGGCGGTGATGAATTTTTAGTATTTGCCAAAGATACCAAGCAGGAAACAATTAAACAGAACATAGAAACATTTGTTGAGCTATTAAAGCCGAAGGGCTACCATGTGGCTATCGGCATGTCTTACAGAAACCAGAATTCGAACTGCGAAGAAATGGAGCGCGAAGCTGAAATCAGAATGTATGAAGCCAAGGCGCAGTATTATCAGAACAAAGAAGAAAAAAGCGTTGCAAAAGCTGAAGATAAAAGCTATGTACACTTAAGAACCGGTATCAGAGAAATTGACACTATGATATCTGTTTTAAAAGAGCATTATAATGGCATTTACAGGGTATCCTTAGAAACTGACCGTGCCAGCAGGATTCTTATGCCTTCTTATCTTGGTTATGGTGAAAACGAAGAAAATTTCTCGAAGTTATTGAAAAAATATATTAATGATATTGTGCATCCTGATAGTCACAGAGCCGTTATGAGCTTTTTGAATTACGATGCAATAAAAAGACAAATATCAGAAGACAATTTGCCGTCAATTACATACAGAAAAACAAATGGCGAAACAGTTACTCTTAGTATATATAATTTAGATGACGACAAAGACAATGTAAAAGATACTCTTTGGGTTTTTGCAAAGAATTAAAACCCAATTATAAACAGCCTTTATTTAAAGTGATAAAAAAGTACATATATTGACAAAATAACACGTAAATGATAAAATTATATAATTAGGCAGAATAGTAATTTTTTAGAAAAATCTGCCTGAAAGCAGGTTTAGATTATCGTTTGTTGATATCACCTAAGGCAGTTTATGATACGAAGACCAAAAAGCAACCTTGGATGATAAATCCGGGTTGCTTTTTGTTTAATTTAGCATACGGAGGTGGCGCTTTGGCAAATAAAGATTCAAGAATTAAGCATAATTTAATATCGTCACTTGTGTATCAGGTTGTACTTATATCATTAAGCTTTCTTTTGCCGAGATTATATCTTGAAAATTTCGGCTCAGAGGTTAATGGTGTTCTTTCTACTATTAAGCAGATTTTTACATATATGTGTCTTTTAGAAGCGGGTGTTGGTCTTGCTACAACTCAGGCTCTTTATAAAAGAATCGGCGAAAAAGACTATAAGAGCGCAAGCTCGGTTCTTTCGGCAACCAATGCCTATTATATTAAAACAGGAATAGTATATCTTGTTATCGTGCTTATTATTGCGGCGGTGTATGCTTATGCAATACCAACGTCAATAGACAGCAATATTCTGTTTTTTATAGTTATATTAAATGCTGTGCCGGCGTTGTTCAGTTATTTTGTTCAGGCAAAATACAGAATACTTATGGAGGTTGATGGCAGAAAGTATGTAATAAACAATTCTGAAACAATTCTTCAGCTTGCGTCAAACGCAGGCAAAATACTTGTTTTGCTTTTAACCGACAGCCTTATTCTTATTCAGCTGGTTTATTGCATAATTGCTCTTGTTCAGCTTTCGTTTTTATATTTTTATGCTAAACGCAGATACAGGTGGCTCGACTTAAAAGCAAAGCCGGATTTTGAGGCTATTTCTCAGAAGAATTCGGTTTTGGTGCATCAGCTTTCCGGTATGGTATTTAATAATACCGATGTAATACTTATTTCTGTCCTTTGCGATTTTAAGGCGGTAAGTATTTATGCTATATATAATATATTCTTTTCGCAGGTGCAGAATTTTATAACGAGTGTAGTTTCGTCATTTACATTTGCCTTGGGTCAGATGTTTAATACAGACCGCGAAAAGTTTGATAAGCTGTTTAATGCATACGAAACTTTTTATATAATGGTAACTTTTATAATTTATACTCTTATGGCGGTATTTTTGTTGCCGTTAATACAGATTTATACAAGCGGAATAAACGATGCAGAATATACAAATACCTTTCTTTTGTTACTGTTTGTAATAATGAATCTTCTTGCAAACGGCAAGCTGCCCGTAAATGGCATTATTGAATATTCTGGCAGCTTTGAAAAAACCCGTCTGCATGCAGTGTGGGAAATGGTTATAAACATCACCGTTTCGGTTGTCGCCATTATCTATTTTGGAATATGCGGTGCAATACTTGGAACAATAGCGGCGCTTATATACCGATGCATAGTTACAATTCATTACTCAAATAAAAAAGTTCTTGAAAGAAGCACATTTAGTACATATAAGGTGTGGATTATAAACGGAGCAGTTTTTCTGTTAGTAATGGCAGTATTTTTTGTTGATGCGTTCAGTAATATGTCATTTTTAAAGCTTTTATTAAACGGAATTATCCATTCAATATGGATAGTGGGGCTGTATATAATTGCCAATTTTGCGTTTAATAAATCTGCTTTTAAAACTATTTTAGAATTTTGCAGGGGGAAGAAAAATCAATGAGTATTCCTAAAGTAATTTACTATTGCTGGTTCGGAAAAGGAAAAATGCCCAAACTTGCAGAAAAATGTATAAAAAGCTGGAAAAAATACTGTCCTGAATACAAAATAGTTTGCATAAATGAAGAAAATTTTGATGTGAATCAGAACCGATATATGCAGGAGGCGTACGAGGCTGGCAAATGGGCTTTTGTAAGTGATTACGCAAGGCTGAAAGTGTTATATGACAAGGGCGGAATTTATCTTGATACCGATGTTGAGATTATAAAGCCTATTGATGAGCTTACCCAAGAAACAGGTTATATGGGGTTTGATGATAACGGAATTATCTCAACAGGTCTTGGTTTTGCCTGCGAAAAGGGCAACGAATTGGTTGGTGCATTACTTGCAGATTATGACGATATACCATTCGTACTTTCTGATGGCAGTTATGACCTTACCCCTTGCCCCGACAGAAACACAAAAACCATGCAAAGACTTGGTATGAGTCTGGATAATAAAGACCAGGTTTTTATGGGTATACATATGTTGCCTGAAGATTATCTTTGCCCTATGAAATATTATACAGGGAAAAAAATAATAACTGAAAATACTTATTCCATACATCATTTTTGCGCGTCGTGGATATCTGCCACCAGTAAGCGCACAGTATTTATAAAACGTATAATAGGAGTAAAGCTGTATGACAAGCTTTATGGAAAATTTTTGCATAAATTAAAATGGCTGGAGTGGTAAACGTGCCTGAAAAAGCATTAAAAAAACTTAATACATATATTTTGCCAGCGTGGAAGACCTGTTTTTTTGCAGCTCTTTTAGTGGGGCTAATGGCGCATTTATATAAAATAACAAACTGGCTTCCTAATTGGGATTCGTTAGTGTTCAGATATGACGCACAGAATATGGTAGCCCTTGGAAGATGGTTTTTACCTGTTGTATGCTCTTTTAGTTCATTTTACGATTTGCCTTTTTTAAACGGCATTATAGCAATTATATTTCATGCTCTTGGAGCTGTATGCATTTGCAGAATACTTAATGTTAAGAAAAAAATTACTGCTTTTTTAATTGGAGGAGTAATTGTTTCTTTTCCAACCGTCACTTCGGTTATGATGTATAACTATGTGGCAGATGGCTATAGTATTGCATTTTTTCTTTCGACCCTGGCGGCGCTTTATATGACGAAAAAAAAACCAAAATATATTCTCTCTGCGTTGCTCATCGGTTTATCGACTGGTATATATCAGGCATACATAACTGTAACAATAATGCTTGTTTTGCTAAAATTAATTGACGAAATAATTTATAACAATGCAGATTTTAGCAGTATTTTGAAAAAATGTGCACGTATGCTTTTAACAGGTATTTTGGGCATGGCTCTATATGGTGTTATGCTCAAAGTAATTCAGGCTGTCTTTTCCATAGAATTGCTTGACTATCAGGGCATAAATTCAACCGCATCAATGTCGGGCATTAATTTGCTTGCATCACTTTATGTTGTAAAAGAAACCTTTATTAAATGCTTTTTTGATGTATCTAATGGGATAAACATATATGTTGTTTTAAATGGCTTGGTTATGCTTTTTACACTTTTATATTATATTAAATACACAGTAAAGAATAAAATTTATAAAAAGCCAGTTAATCTTTTTGCACTTGTTATTTTGAGTGTTATGCTCATATTCGGGGCAGCGGCATTAGCCTTTATAAATGCGTCAGTTGACTATCATAACCTGATGCTTATGGGATACTCTGTATTCTATTTGTTTTTTCTCTTACTTTATGAAAGAGGGGCAGAAACAAACGAAAAACAGAATTGCCTAAGATGCTGGATTGTATTTTTAACTGCTGTGGTTATGATTTTAAATCAGGTTGTTATAGCAAATGTAAGCTATCATAAGGCGCAGATAGCATACGAAAAATCGTACGGAGTTTTAATGCGCATAGCAGACAGAATAGAGCAAACTCCCGAGGCAGAAAATTGTAACAGAATTTTAGTGCTTGGTGCGTTAGATAACAGTAAGGCATACAGCGTTAATCTAACGCCCGATATTACAGGAATAACAGACGGATATATAATCCGTGCAGATGATGAAGTTGTAAAACAAAGCGTGTTGGCTAGCAGCCTTAACGATTATTGCGAAAAAAATTATGAATTTGTAAGCGGAGAAGAAAAGAAAAAGATAGCTCAAACAGAAGTGGTTAAGTCTATGGAAAAATGGCCGTCAAAGAATTGTATTGCGGTCATAGATGATACAATAATTATTAAGCTGGGGACAGAAGGTGAAAATTAAGTGATATATTTTTGTGCTGACGATTATGGATTATGTGATATGTCATCCATGCACATAAAGCAGTGCGTAGATGAAGGACCCTTAAATAAGGTCAGTGTATTTCCAAACTTTAACACTGTTGACTTAAATGAAATAATAAAAAACAAAAAAATACGCATTTCTCTGCACTTAAACCTTGTTGAAGGCAAGTGTCTGGCAAATGCAGATGAGGTGGATTTGATTGCAGACGAAAACGGAAATTTAAAATATGACTTTGGCGGAATTTTAAAGCTAAATCTGCTTAACAGAAAAAAGCTGGAAGCTCAGCTTTATAAAGAAATCAAAGCACAGATTCTGCTTTGGAAAAGTATTCTGCCTGACGGTGTGCCTTTTTGTATAGACACGCATCAGCATACGTCGATGATTCCTGCAGTATTTAAAACCATTCTTAAGATCTTGGATGAAGAAAAAATCAGCTTAGAACATATACGTGTTCCGGCAGAGCCCTTATCACCATATATAAAAACGCCATCGCTTTATTTTACATACAGACCGATAAATATTATTAAACAATGGCTTTTAAATTTTTTGTGGCTGATTAATAAAAGACGTGCAAAAAAACATAAAATTAAAACATCATATTTTTTAGGAATACTGTTTTCCGGAGAAATGGATTACCAAAGAGTTACCAGAATTTTAGACAAGTATATTAAAATAGCAGACAAAGAGGGTAAGGATATCGAGGTTTTATTCCATCCCGGATATATAGATAAAAATGAAGATGATTTTAAAAATAAAAACGTGGCTTTTAAAAAATTTTATATGTCAAAAAACAGAAAAACAGAATTTGATTCTGTAATGAAAATAGCAGAAAGAAGTGTAAAGTAATGCCTTATATTGATAGGGAAAAAGTAGACTGTAAAACAAGGGAAAAACTTGATGTAATTATTGAAAAATCATATTTAACGTTTTGGAGACAGAAAAGGCTTTTCGACATCTTTTTTGCATCGTTGATTTTATTGTTTTTCTTGCCTTTAATGATTGTAATTGCAATCGTAATTGTAATTGACGACCCTAGTGCAGGTCCTTTCTATAAGCAGATAAGAGTCGGCAGACATGGAGAAGAATTTTATATGTATAAATTCAGAACCATGCGTGCAAACGCAGATAAAATGATTGAAGAGCTGGCAAAGCAAAACGAAATGGATGGTCCGGTATTTAAAATGAAAGAGGACCCTCGCATAACAAGAGTCGGCAAGTTTTTAAGAAAGGTTTCGCTTGACGAGCTTATGCAATTCTTTAATGTTTTAAAGGGCGATATGACTTTGGTAGGCCCCAGACCTCCTCTTCCGAGAGAGGTAGAGTATTATACAGATTATCAGAGATTGCGCCTTTTAGTCACTCCTGGAATCACTTGCACATGGCAGATTTCTAAAAACAGAAATGATATTCCATTTGAACAATGGGTTGAAATGGATATTGAATACATACAGACAAGAACATATCGCAATGACCTTAAAATTATGCTTAAAACGCCGATAGTTATGCTTACGGCTACCGGCAGATAATTAGTATTTGGAGTGAAAAAAATGAAAGTTGCTATGATTGGGCACAAGGTTGTTCCGTCAAGACGTGGAGGAATAGAAAATGTTCTTACCACGCTATGTCCTATGATGGTAGAAATGGGGCTGGATGTTACCTGCTATAACCGTTCGTCAGACAAGGTCGAAAACGAATATGTGGGCACGGTAAAGAACAAAATGTACAAGGGTGTAAAACTCAAAAATGCATGGACATTAAATATCCGTGGCTTTGCCGCAATGATAGCATCGTTTACAGCGGCAATAGCGGCATCGTTCGGAAAATATGATGTAATCCATTTTCATGCAGAAGGTCCGTGTGCGGCGTTGTGGATTCCAAAACTTTTCGGCAAAAAATGCGTTGCCACAGTTCACGGTCTTGATTGGCAGAGAGAAAAATGGGGCAAGGGGTTTGCATCTAAGTACATAAAATTCGGCGAAAAAATTCTGGCAAAATATGCAGACGAGGTTATCGTGCTGAGCAAAGCGGCTTATGATTATTTTAAAGAAACATATAACCGCGAAACCGTAATCATTAATAACGGAATAGAAAGACCCGAAAGAAAAGATGCAGAACTGATTACTCAAAAATACGGACTTAAAAAAGATGAATACATAGCGGTTGTATCAAGACTTACAGCAGAAAAAGGCATTCACTATCTTATTGATGCGTATAGCAAGATTACAACTGATAAAAAACTTGTTATCGCAGGGGATACAAGCGATACTGACGATTATGTTAAAATGCTTAAAGAAAAAGCGGAGGGAAATCCAAATATTATTTTTACAGGGTTTATATCAGGCGATATTTTAAACGAAATATATTCAAATGCCTATATTATGACATTGCCCTCTGATCTTGAAGGAATGTCGTTGTGTCTTTTAGAGGCACTTGCATACAAAAATGCGCTATTGTGTTCAGATATTCCTGAAAATACTGCAGTAGCTGAAGACAAAGCGATTTACTTTAAAAAAGGGAATGTAGAAGATTTAGCTGAAAAACTTAAAGAGTTGTGTGATGATTCTGCACTGGTTGAACGCTTTAGAGATGGCGCAGATGAGTTTATTTTAAATAAATATAACTGGCAGGATGTTGCCGAGGCAACCTGCAATCTTTATAGCAGTAAATGTAGCAATGCTGTTTTCTACGGCGTTGATTATAAAAATTAAAAGTAAAGGTCTGTTTAACGCGAAAAATCACGTTAAAGCCTCCGGCGGAATTTATAGCACCGCCGAACTTTCGCGCCTTTTAGGCACGAAACGGCGATGTGCATAATTTCCAATATACGCCTCATCTGCCCACGATGAGAAGCGTTTATATTATTAATTATTATTTGTGGGCAAGGAGGCTATGGAAATTAATATGAATAATAAAAATTATATTGAAGAAATAGAAAACTATCAGAAACAGCTAAAAGAGCTTTTTTGCGAGCTTGCGGATGCTGAACTTTATGACACCTGGGCAGATACATTTGAAATTGTAGATGTCGATAAAAAACGGGTTACGATTGCCTATTATGGAATCGAAAAACGTAAAAAATTCAAAAAAGCGTGTAAGAAAACGCTGCTATCCTGCATTAATTCGCTAATGGGCGAGGGGAAAAAATTAAAAATATCTAAAAAGAAGAATTATAAAGCATTGAATCCCAAAGCCAAAAAGAACATTAAGGCTTTAAAATTCTTTATTGTTGGTATGATTTTCGTTTGCATTGCAGCCGCTATTGCTGTTGTTATGTGTAACTATATCGGAAACAGAACCTTCAGAGAAACTTTTTACAGTGTAAGCAGTATTAAGGCTGACAGTCAGTTGAGAGTTATACAGATATCAGATTTACACAACACATCTTACGGCGAAAACAATAAACGTCTTTTAGAACGTGTTGAAGAATTAAAGCCTGACATAATAATCTGCACAGGCGATATTGTTGATTCTGCAAAAAATGATATTGATTATGCTGTAAAGTTAGCAGAAAGTCTTGTAAAAATTGCTCCGTCATATTATGTGTACGGCAACAATGAAGTAGAAAGCATCTATGACTTTCCGCTTAACGAAAAAGAGCTTGATAAAAAATTTAAATTTAACGAAAATAATCGTGATGAAACGGCACTTTTAAAAATTAAAGATTCTTTTGAAGAGAAGCTCGAAAAGACGGGCATAAAAGTACTGAAAAACGAAAAGGACACAATAACAGCAAAAAATATGACAATTGATGTATACGGAGTGTTAACATCAAATCCGTCATCGTTCTGGTCTTATTCAGAAAAGGCATTTGCAGATTATATTTATGAAAATACAGACAATATTAAAATAACAGCAATTCACGAGCCTTTTATTTTCGAAGAATTTCAGCCGGAATTCTGGGGAGATTTAATGCTTTGCGGACACACTCACGGCGGAGTGGTGCGTGTTCCTGTGTTAGGTCCTCTTTACACACACGAGGGCGGCTTGTTCCCGGAACGAAGTGGCGGCTTTGTTTACGGAAGATATGATGCAGCAGGAAAACCGCTTATTGTAAGTGGCGGTCTTGAAAACAAAGATGTTTTTCGTATAAATAATCAGCCCGAACTGGTTGTTATCGATATTAATAAGTTTTAATTTTGTGAGGGAGATAGAAAATGCTTACTTCAATACTTCAAAAATTAATTGTTTTAATTGTCGGCGTGCTGTTTTTAATATCCGTGGCGTTAATATATTTTCGTTCTAAAAATGTAAACCGTGCAGAACGTACACAGATTTTTAAAACGGCAGAATATCTTAATGCGTGGATACTTTTGGTGTGCTTTATTACCACTATGGTGTATGGAATTTTTAATCATGTTGAACTTAAAAAATCAGTTCATGCGATTATTTCTTTAAACTACTCAGAAGCATCACAGGCACTGAATTCTAACGGCACCAGATACAATATGGCAGAAATAATCAGCGATGAAGTTGTAGACAGAGCAATAAAAAAGGGTGCTCTTAAAGATGTTACGGTAAAACAGCTTAAAAACTGTCTGGTGGTTTATCCGTGTGTACAGGGTGGTGTTGGAGATGAATCTCAGTACCATATTTCCACAGAGTTTGCGGTGGAATATCACGCATCAAAGGACACGGCACATCTTGATTCAGAAAATGTTATTAAGCTGATAACTGCGGCATACAAGGAATACTACATAGAAAAATATACTGATAATTTTAAGCTGGATACAGAAAAACCTGATTTTGCTAAAATGGAATATATGGATATAGTAGCATACTTTGATAAAGAAACGATGTCTATACTTAATTATCTTTATGGTATGGCTGAAAAAAATCCCAGCTTTGTTACTGCAAACAATACAACCTTCAATTCGATTGCGGGCAAGGTATATCAATTTAAAGAAACTCAGATAAATCAGAATTTAAGGTCTTTAATACTGCAAAACGGTATTGTAAGAAAGCAATACGAATACGTTGACAGATTGTCATATCAGAATACAAATGTTGATTTTGACCGTCAGAAAAACGATGTATCCTATAATCTTTGTAATCAGGCGATTGCCATGTACAGCGAAGAAATGACACGAGTAGTACTTGTTCCTACCTGGGACCAGGCAGGTAAATACTATATGGGAAGAACAAAGGTCGGTGTTGACGAGCTGTCTGTTATGGCTACAAACTTCAGTAATTATGTTGCATCAAATGAAAAAGAAATTATGGATAATAATCTGGTAATTAATAAAATATCTTCAGGCAATCAAAGCGCGGAGCTTTATGCATCGGCAGATTCGCTTATAGATTCTATTTATAATAGCATAAAGGGGTTTGAAAAAGAAGCAATAGGTGCCGGCAGAGAATATTCAAGCCATAAAATGAATCAGTGTATTGCAGTAACCATTTACGGAATTTCGATTATGGATGAGCTTAAAACACTTGTTGTATTTGCAGCTTTTGCATATGTAACATTTATGCTTCGCCATATTTCAAAGAAATTTCCCAAAAAGGCATAAATTATTTAAGGGAGGATAAAGATGAAAAGTTTTCAGATTTTTAGATATATAAAAAAGATTCTGCCCCTCATTATAGTTTTTTGCCTTTTGGCAACCTATGCTGTTTATTTTAAGCTTTCAAGCTCAAATACATATATAGCATCAGAGGTTATTCATTATAATGATGAGCAGGCGGAACAAGGCCTTGCACCAACAGGCGATAAGCTGGACGTAAACGAAATCAAATCATCAGCCGTAATGTCGAAGGTTGTTGATAAAATGGGGCTTACAGGTATTTATTCGGTTGACAGCCTTATTTCAAGAATAGATATTACTCCTATCGAGGACAAGGATAAAGTAGCGCAAAAAGAAGCAAAGCTTGAAGAGGGCGAAGAATACATATATGAACCCAGTACGTTTATTGTTTCTTTTGCGGCAACCAGTGGCGAGGGTCCTGATTTTGCAAGAACAATTCTTGACGAAACGCTAGATGTTTATTTTGAACAGTTCAGTCAGAAGTACGTAAACGTAGCTCCTGCAAACAATACTATTGAAAATATTAATAAAAATGATTACGATTTTATCGAGATAATGGAGCTTATCGATACAAGCATCGACAACACGCTGACAACTCTGTATCAGAGAATAGAGCAGAACAACTATTACAGATCAACCGAAACAGGCGAATCTTTTTCAGAGCTTGCCGATGACTTTAACTATTTAAGACAGGTTAAGGTTTCATCTCTTTTCTCTAAAATTTATAAATATCAGATTACAAAAAACAAATCAGTACTTATTTCAGACTATACAACAAGAATAGACAACAACAATATTTCAAACGCTAAAGATGACAGCATTGTTGAAGACGTTGTTACCGTAATTGATGCGTATGTTACCAAGATGCGTGAATCAGGAAATACTAACATCAGTTATGAATATATTTTAGATAATCTTCACGAAAGAAACGTTCAGGATTATGTCGGTGACCAGACTGTAACATACGACGAGTTAATTTATAGCTGGAGAGACCGCAGAGAAAGCAAAGAACACGCAATTATTGATTCTGCATACTGCACATATGTAATAAATACATTCTCTAATTGCACAGGTGCCTGTGACGGCAGCTGCGGCTCTTCGGGCGTAACTTGCACAGAGCTGTCAAATGTGTACTATACCGATATAAAAAATGAAGTTGAAAAAGAAATAAATACACTTTTAGATGAGCTTAATGCTCTTTACAACAAAACAATGAAAACCAATGACGAATACAACAAATACTTAGGCGCAAGCTACATTTCTGTATTGTCATCGGCATCTGTAAGAGAAAGCGTTAACGTGCCTTTATATACAGCGATTGCATTTTTCTTCCTTATGATTCTTTGCTGTGGCGGAGCGATTGTTTTAGGAAGAGCTGGCGATATAATAAATTACATTTTCTATACAGACCATCTTACAGGATTTAACAACAGAGCATATTTTGATAAATACTTAAAATCAAAGGATAAAAAGCTCTTAGATGACGGTGTGGTATACTGTATGGTCGATATATCTAACCTGGTACACATAAACGGTGAGCACTCAAGGGAGAAAGGCGACGAAATTATTAAGATGTTCGCACGATACATAAAAGAAACCTTTGGTAAGTCAAAAACCGAGTACATTTATAACGGTAACGGCAGCTTTGCTATGCTCACAGAAGAATCAGATTACATTACTGTTGAAGATATAATGCGACTCTTTAGATTAAGACTTGATGAAAGAGATGAACACGCAGAAATTGCGCTTGACTACAAGATTGGTATTGCCGAAACATTTAAAGAAAACAAAACGGCAAGAAAACTTCTTTCAGAAGCAATTAAAAACAAAAAAGAATACAGTTCAGATTTAAAGGATAAAAAGTAATTATAACTATTAGCTTTAAAAGAAGGGAGGGCAAGCAGCGTGGAAAATAAGGTTTTAGAAAAAGCAAAAGACTTTTATTTTATAGCCTTTGCTGTAATGATGTATTATTTTCTAAATGAATATATCGACGTAGGTCTGCACATTACGTACCGCCACGCATTTGCCCTTGTGCTTTTCTTTTCAGCAACTCTTCTGTTTATGTATAAACCTAATATTGCAAGAGGGTTTACGGCTTTTAAGGATGCTTGCATTTACAGTATTCCTCTTTTGGTTACAACGGTGGTTTCGCTGTTTATATGGTTTGTAGAAACGGTAGATGTAGGCGTTATTTCAAGAGGTCTTTCAAGCTCGTTTATATATGCAAATATGCTGTCGTTTGCACTTGCTGCTGGTGCTATGCTTTATATCTTCGGAAGACGTGGCATATGGTATAATCTTGTTGCTATTTTAATTGCAAATATTCTTATGATAGTAACAGTTATAGCCCAAAACGGACTGGGAAGCTATATGTCAGAATTTATAACCTTGGTAACCACTTTTGCAGGCGTAACAGGGGATATTATCGTTCAGGCAGAAATCCACGAGCTTGCATTCTGCCTTGGCGCCTATCTGATTTATATGTTTTATAAACCAAAGAAAAGCATAGTATATTTTATATTGCTGTTTTTAAGTCTTTTCTGCTTTTTATCAGCATTTAAAAGAATCGCTATGATAGCAATTGCAATAGCTCTTGTATTTGGCTATCTTTTAAAATTCGTTGCACACTATAATCAAAAAACAGCAAGCAGGCTTGTAACATTCTTTGTTTTTGTTGTAATTGGCCTTTTAATAGCCTATATTGCTCTTATAAAAGCAGATGCATTTGAGCTTTTAGAAAAAGCAGGAATAAACACAAGCGGTCGTGTTGAAATTTATAATGCAGTAGATGATTTTTACGAATTTAATCCAGGATTTTTAGGGAACGGAATCGGTTTTTTAACGTATCAGCTTAATACCTTTATGAAGGTTGGTGTGGCATCTGTTCATAACGACTTTCTTCAGCACTTTATTGACCTTGGTTTTTGGGGCTATATTATATGGCTTGTATCTATGACGTTAATAAGAGTATGGTATTTTGGCAGAAAAGGAAAGGTAGAAGATGCCATCATTACATTTATGCTGACCTTATACCTCATAATCGTATCTACAACAGATAACACAATGAACTATCCGCTGTTAACAGGTGTTTTAGCAATACTTATGATGGGAAACGGGTTTGAGGAAAATGTAAGAAATACCGAATTTAAAATGTTCGGCTACATTTCTGATGCAAACAAAAAAGAGGAAAGTGATTCGTTGTTATGAAAATTTTGATGGTTAATAAATTTCTGTACCCACGTGGCGGAAGCGAAAGCTATATGCTTTATCTTTCTGAGCATCTTACAAAGCTTGGCCACGAGGTCCAGTTTTTTGGTATGTATGATGAAAATAATACTGTAGGAAATTCTAAAGGCTTATATACACAAAATATGGATTTTCACTCGAGCAGATTGGGCAGATTTTTATATCCATTTAAGATAATTTATTCTTTCGAAGCCAAAAAGAAAATTATGCAGGTAATAGATGATTTTAAACCTGACATAGTTCATATGAACAATATAAACTTTCAACTTACACCGTCGATAATTTACGGCGCAAAGAAGAAGGGAATCCCTGTTGTTCAGACTGTGCACGATTATCAGATGATTTGTCCTAATCATCTTTTATATAACTTTGATAAAAACACACCCTGCGAAAAGTGTGTTAAAGGCTCGCATATTAACTGTATAAAAAATAAATGCATCCACGGCTCGCTCATTAAGAGCATTTTAGGTGTTATAGAGGCAAAGTTTTATTCGTATAGAAAAACCTATAAAAAGGTAGACTTGTTCGTTTGCCCGAGTAATTTTCTTGAAAACAAACTTTTGTCGGCAAGAGAATATTATAAAGGCAAAACCTGTACAATACATAATTTTATAGACAAAGAAAAATTTGTAAATACTGACAGAAAAGAAGAAAACTACATTGTATTTGTAGGAAGACTTTCAAAAGAAAAAGGTATAGAAAATATTGCAGGGGCTGCAAAACTTCTACCTGATTATACCTTTGTAATAGCAGGCAGCGGTCCTGATGAAGATTTGCTTAAAGATATTCCAAATATTAAGCTTGCAGGCTTCCTTACAGGAGAAAAACTGACAGAGCTTATGGGTAATGCTAAGGTTCTTCTTTTGCCGTCGGTGTGCTATGAAAACTGTCCGCTTTCAATCCTTGAGGCACATTCAATGGGTGTACCTGTTGTTACGATGAATAGCGGAGGAATGGCAGAGCTTGTAAAAGACGGTGTTACAGGTGCTCTTGTAACCGAGCCTACACCAGAGGGAATTGCTGAAAAATTAAAAGAAACTATTGAAAATGAGGATTATTATAAAAGCCTTAAAGAAAACTGTAAAAATGAAAAAGACAACATTTTAAGTGTCGATACATATGCTGATATTTTAATCAAAGAATATGAGAAATTAGTTGCGGGGTGAAACTGTGGCACAGCCAAAAGTAAGCGTTATCGTTCCTGTATATAATGCAGAAAAATATATTAAAAGATGCGTAAACTCTTTAAAAAATCAAACTATTGATGATATTGAGATAATCCTTGTAGACGATTCTTCAACCGATTCGTCACTTGAAATGTGCAATAAAATGGCGGAAGAAGACGGTCGCATAAAGGTTATCCATAAGGTAAACGAGGGCGCAGGAATGGCAAGAAATGAAGCGCTTAAAATCGCAACAGGTGAATATATCGGTTTTGCAGATTCTGACGATTTTGTAGAAAAGGATATGTTTAAAACTCTTTACGAAAAAGCTGAAAAATATGGTTCTGACCTTGTAATGTCAGGCGTTTTGTTCGTAGACGGAAATATGTTCAGCAAAGAGGGCGAGTGCATTTTAAAAACGTATTTTGATAAAGATACCCATTTTGAAACTGAAGAAGAATTAAAAAAACTAAAGATGGGTATTGTAGGGGCGTTGCCCGATGATAGAGATGACAGCAAATACGGAATGAGCATCTGGAAAAATCTGTTTAAGAGAGAAATCATAAATCAAAATAATATTGCTTTTGAATCCGAGCGAGAAATGCTTTCAGAGGATGCCCTGTTTATGATAGATTACATATCCTGCATTAAAAAGGCAACAGGAATTAACGAAGCATTTTATAATTACTGCAGAAATGAAGATTCAATTTCAAAATCATATAAAAAAGACAGATTTTTAAAAAGTCTTGTTTTTGAAGGTGAGGTTGAAAAAAGATTTAAAAAAGATATCTGTCCTGATGAATATCAGGTTTATATATACAGATTCTGGCAGGCAATGTGCAGAGTGCTGTGCTCGCAGGAGATAATGTATGCTAAAGACAATAATATTAAATATGCCGACTTAAAAAAACGACTTAAAGAGGTGTGCACGCATAATCTTACGGTCAAAGCATTAAAATCATATCCTTTAGGGAAATTACCGCTTGGGCAAAGAGTGTTTGCATATGGTATTAAATACAGATTGTATTTTCTGTTAAAAATACTTGTAGGATTAAGAAACAGATAGGTGATAAAAATGTTTTTTTCAGTAATAGTGCCTGTTTATAAGGTAGAAAAATATTTGCCCGATTGCATAGAAAGTGTTTTAAATCAGACAATTTCTGATTTCGAGCTTATTTTGGTCGATGACGGCTCTCCTGATGCCTGTCCTGAAATTTGTGACAGATACAAAGAAAAAGACAAACGCATAAAGGTAGTTCACAAACAGAACGGTGGGCTTGCAAGCGCAAGAAGAGCAGGAATAAAGGTTGCCGAGGGAGATTATGTATTTAGCCTTGATTCAGACGACCTTATCGAAAATGACACTTTAGAGTGCGCATATAAGATAATACAAGAAACAAGCTGTGAAATTGTATCTTTTTCATACAGATGGGTTAAAAACGGTCAGACCGTCAGCATAACAAACGATGGTCTTGATGAAGGCTTTTATAATGAAAAAGATATTGAAAAATATATCTATCCCAGAATTTTAATGGACGAAAATATGAATCATATATCATACTATTTGTCGGGCAAAGCGGTAAAGAGAGAGCTTTTACTGCCGCATCAGCTGGGAGTCAGCGAAAAAATATCACTAGGCGAAGATTTGTGCTGCGTTGTTCCCTGTTATCTGAGCGCAAAAAGTGTGTATATAAGCAAAAAAACAGCGTATTTATACACAGTAAGAGGCGACTCGATGTCAAAGGGATTTAATACAAATCAAATTTATCTTGTAGAAAATGTAATAAATGAAATATATAAGATGGATATAAAAAAAGTGGTCGATTTCGAAAAGCAGCTTTGCCGTTATTCTTGTTTTATGTGCTTTACAATATTGGCATCGGCTGCAGAAGGTAATCACTTTAAAAGCGTAAAAGCTATTAAAGAAAATATTATGAACTCTTTACATAACGAAAAAATTGCGTGTGCAGAGTTTAAAAATATTACATTTAAAAGCAAAATATCTGTATTCCTTATGAAGAAAAAATGTTATAAGACAGCGTTTTGTTTTCTTAATCTGTGCAAACTGATTAAAACTGTTTTATTAAAGGGGTGACATATCTTATGAAACCAGATATATCGGTAATTATGAGTGTGTATAACGGTGAAACATACTTAAAAGAAGCAATAGAAAGTGTTATAAATCAGACTTTTAAGAACTGGGAGCTTATTATTATAAACGACTGCTCAACAGATTCAACCGCCGAAATACTTGCCGAATTTGAAGCAAGGGATGAAAGAATAAAGGTACATCCGAACGAGGTTAATTTAAAGCTTCCTACCTCCTTAAACAAGGCGATTTCTTTAAGCGAAGGTAAATACATAGCAAGAATGGATGCAGACGACATCTGCCTTCCTGACAGATTCTGCAAGCAGTTTAAATTTATGGAAGAAAATCCTGATGTTGCATTATCATCCTGCAGATTTTTAACTGTTAAAAACGGTGTGTACGCATCAGGCGGAGCAGGCGGACGATGTGATAATAAGGCTTTAAGGGCAATGCTTTTAGTGTCAAACCCAATACTTCATCCCGGCGTTATTGCTAAAGCCGAAGTGATGAAAAAACTTAATTACGACACAACCCTTACCTGCACCGAAGACCTTGAATTGTGGACTAAAATGGCAATGGAAAATCAGAAAATGGCTATTCTTCCTGAGTGCCTTTTAATATACAGACTGCACGACAAGCAAATTACAAGCACCACCTTAGAGCGACAGCATACCGAAGTGCTTAAAATACAGCAAAAATATTATGGAACTCTTCTTAAGGTAATGGATGAAGAAATGCAGAATTTTTATATCAGCGGCATCTATTTCAGAGAAAATACCGATATAAATAAATTCCTTGAATATGCAAAATGGCTAAAAAGTAATGCCGTCAAAAATTTTGATAAAAAAGATATAAATTATGTGCTTTTTGAAATTTTAGCAGAATATAAAAGACACGGCGTATCAAAAGCGGATGTTTTAAAAGCAATGCTTACCTTTAATCCTTGCTTTTTGGCAAAAGAAATAATCAGAAGAAAAAAAGCAGCCAAAAAGGATATTACAAAATGCTTTAAGGTTGCAAATAATATAGGTCTTAAACAGACAGCAGGAACTAAGGAATATCCGATTTTTAAAAAATAGAGAGCAGGAGTTAGAAAATGCAAATTTTTGAATATCCTTATGTAATTATAACGATTCTTGTAGCAATTTTTATCTTGATGGGGCTAATTGGGCTGTACTTTACAATGAAATCCGTAAAAACAGCAAAAGGAACAGCAGAGAAAAGTTTTTGCGGCATAGGTAAAATTGAAAATGATTTCGAAAAAGCAAGAGAGGACCGCCAAAATCGTTGTGTTATATATATTTCAATATCTCTCGACAGTATGAAAAGACTTTACGCAGAGTCTAAAGCTGTCAGAATGTATGAACAAGTTAAAAGAATTTTACTCGGTTATTTTTGCCTTAATATTAATGGCGAGATTTCTCTTTACGGAAGCGAGAATTTTGTTGCGCTAAACGGTCTTGATGCGGACAAAATAGAACAACATATTGCTAAATGCTATGAAGAAATTAACGAAATTTTTGTAAAACACGGCGCAGTCAGTGTGGTTCGTGTAAATTTTGGTTATCACACTACCAGCTCAACTGAGGTTTCGTTTAAAACCGCTCTTAAAAGAGCAAAGCAGGCTTGCAGTATAGCGGAGCATCAAGAGCTTTTGTATTGCAGATGGGACAACTCTAACGGCAAAGAATTTGAAAGAAAAATTAAAATTGAAAATAACATACAAAACGAAATTGACAACAACAGATTTTTTCTTGAATATCAGCCTATTATAGATGCAAAAACAAATAAAATTATGGGCGCAGAGGTATTGTCACGACTTAATTCTGAAACAGAGGGCATTTTAACACCTTATTTTTTCCTTTCGGCAGTAAATAACGTTGGATTAAACGAAAAATTTGATTACTACATTTTTGAAAAAAATTGCAAATGGATTTCAAGCGATAAAGAAAACCGCATTAAATATGTGTATACAATCAATTTTTCGCGCCAAACTCTATGCGATAAGAACTTTGCAGAAAATATAATAAAAATTGCAGAGAAATATGGCATTGACTATTCGTGTATGGCTGTCGAAATCTTAGAGGATAAAAGCCTGAATGAAGATGAAAAATCTACAATGATAAAAAATTTAATCTGTCTAAAAGAAAAAGGCATTTTAATTCTTTTAGATGACTTTGGTAAAGGCTATACCAGCTTTGGCGATTTAGCGGACTTTGATATCAGTATTGTAAAAATTGATAAAGAGATTACCCAGAACTCAACAAATCAAACAGGATTTTTAATACTTAAAAACATAATAAGAACTGCTCACGACTTAGGCTTTAAGACATTGTGCGAGGGTATAGAAACAGAAGAACACAAAAAAGCAGTAGTTGATGCAGGCTGTGATATGCTTCAGGGATACTATTTTTATCGCCCGATGCCTGTCGCACAGCTTGAAACTTTATTTGAGAAATTGTAAAAGATTTTAAATAATATGATGTGTGTGGATAAATAATAAAAAGGCGGAGAGATTAAATGTTAAATAAATTATTAAAAAGTGTATTAGACCAGGACACAGCGCCTGTGGTTGTTTGTGATATAGACGATATAATCGTATATATGAATCCGTCTGCGATAAATCATTATCACAAGGACTTGACTGGCAAAAGCATTAAAGACTGCCATCCGCCAAAGGCAAAAGAAATGATTGACAAGGTGGTTGCTTGGTTCAAAGAAAACAATGATAATAACATCATATACACCTATCGCAATGACGAAGAAAATAAGGATGTGTATATGGTCGCTCTTCGTGATGATGACGGCACACTAATCGGCTATTACGAAAAGCACGAGTATAGAAACAGAGAAACCGACACACTGTACAACTTTAAGTAGGTGAACCCATGAACACATTTGAAAAAATATATGAGGTTGTGAAAAGCATCCCTAAAGGCAAAGTAGCAACCTATGGACAAGTGGCACTTCTGGCTGGAAATCCACGTTGGGCAAGGGTTGTAGGCTATGCGTTGCACGTAAATCCAGAACCCGGGGCTATTCCATGCCACAGAGTCGTAAACCGTGAGGGCAGGGTTGCACCGGGTTTTGCATTTGGTGGAGAAGATGTTCAAAGACAGTTACTAGAATCAGAAGGCGTTATTTTTGAGGCAGACGGCAGAATAGATTTAAAGAAATATTGTATTTGAATTTAACCAGTAGGGATAACGTGAGAACAAGACAAGAAGTAATAGATTTTTGCCTATCGCTTGATGACACCTACTTTAACTAAATTCATAAATGCCTAATTTTGCCATTTTTTTACCTAAACTTTCACAAAATATAAAAAGCACATTTTGATCCTACTCAAAATGTGCTCAAAGTTAATGTTGCTATTGAAATGTATTGACTATTAAATTCCTTTTAATTATCCCAATACATTTGTCTATTCAATATATTTTTAACAATTGTGTCAAAAACTCAAATAAACAGAACAATATAGATTTTAATCTAAATCGTTCTGTTTTCGCTGTACGAGCGTGACGGTTTTACTGTCACCGCTATTTTTATCAGTATTTATGCGGTTTTGAAAGGTTTTACCCTTATCAGTACCAAAGCATAATTTATGTCTTTTTGTTTGTTTTATTGTATCATATTTTTAATTCTTTTACAAGTCTTTTATATAATTTTTTCTGTTTTACATATTGACGGTATAGACATAGTCTCCCGAGCAGATTCGCATTTCATTTTTGGATACGATTTCGATTCTGTCGAACAGCATTCTGATAGAGTCATCTTCGAGTCTGTCAATCTCTTCAGGCATCTCATCGATAGTCTTGAAGATCGTTTTCAGTTTTTCGCGGTCGGCAGATTCTATCTGTCTCCGTTTTTCGTATGCATCATTTTCGTGGCGAAGCCTTAACTGCTCGTCACGGATTTCCGAGAAGATTTTGTCCATTTCTTCGATGCTTATTTCTCCGTCTAAGTTTTTACTGAGGGTTTGACTTAATTTTTCATTAAGCTCATTTATCCTTGCAGAATTCTCATTCATCTTATTCTGCATATTGTCACCCATGACCTCTGCGATAGCGCCTTTTAATATTTCCTTTGCATATACCATATCCGTTATCATAGAGTTTGCAGCTTCGGTTACTGCGGATATTAGGAATTCTTCTTTTATGCTTGGGGAGTGCTTACACTTTTTCTTTCCGTGTTCGAGCC
>JAFQAG010000013.1 GCA_017416985.1 Clostridia bacterium | reverse complement strand
CTGTCGAAAAGCTGGGTTTGCTCTCTAACAGTCTGAACACCTGGTCAACAACCTCTTTTGCCTCTTCAAGCTGACCACGTTTTATCGCTCTTATTAACGTATTTTCTCTGTCAAGGTTGAATAAGTATCCATCTGAATAATCAAATGAAATATCATTATATAAAAGCGAGCCTTCAATACCAAGTCGTTTTTTATACTCTAACGCCTCAAGAGTTTTAACGTATGCGTCTGCAATTCCCTTTGGTTCATCATAAATACCTGACAACGCAAACGAAAGCTCTATGTTAAAGTTCTGATTAATGAACGAAACACATTCTTCTGCCAGTCCTTTAATTTCTGAAAGCCTGTCCTGACCATCAGTATTAATATTAAGCAAACATACTGATAGACCATCGGTTTCTGTTACATATCCTTGTATATTGTCATCTTTAAATTTTTCTTCAAATATATTGCTTATAATAAGCTGTAAATATTCTTTGCGCTCTGATGATGACATTTCTGTCATATCGGCAAACAGCGTTTCAACATTTTCTAAATAAAAGGCTATAACAGCAAAGTATGGCAAAGAAAAACTTATATTATACTTTACAATTTCACTAAAGGCGGTCATATCTCCTTTAATAATTCTTGAAAGCAGCATTCGTCTTAAATATTCGTCTTTTTGTATCTGTTCGCGCCTTAACGAACGATTTTCGCCCAAAACCTTTTCTAAAGATGTAAACAAACTTTGATATTCATTGTCGGTATTGTCTACATTTAAAACAGATGACATCATTTTAATATATGATGTGTTCTGTCGGATTGAAAATCTTATTAGCACAACCAAAATTGCCAAAGCTATAATAGAAAAGATGAACACTACCAATCGCATAAGAAAAATCTTAGAGCTATGTATGTTCTCTGGCACGACCATTGCAACATACCAATCGTCAACACCTTGAGTTTCAGCTACTTTGTAAACCGAATCAGAGTCATGTTCCATAAGCCATTCGATTTCGCTGAATGTATATGGTATTTCTTCACTGTCAGTATTTTTTTCATAAATTATAAGTCTGCCAAACGAATTATAAATAAAAATATCAAACACATTCTCTACATCGAGTTGTTCGGTATAATGTAAAAAGCTGCGTTTGTCTGTCATAATGACTGAAACCGCATTGTTTTTACGGGAAAGCGGCGATAAAAGTGCAATTGCTGCTCTGCTTTCTGAATCAATATTATATTTTAAGTTAAGATAGGTTTCTTTTTCGTTATTACGTAAAATAGCCAGCCAATCTTCATATGAAATTCCGCTATTTTCAAAATACAATCCGTAAAACATATCGCTGCTTAAAATGCCGTGAATCGAAACTACCTCGTCTGACATTTTTAAATATACAAAAACCAAATCGATGCTTTTTTGATTTTCGGCATAATGCTTTAAGTTTTCTATACCCTTTAACGCAGATTCTGCGCTCCAGTATTTGTCTTTTTGTTGTTCTTCTGCAACTGTTTGCAGCTCGCTGTCACCAATTATCTGCTTGTTTACCACTCTGATATCGTTCATCGTTTCTCGAACAGACTGCGATACACCGGCAAACAAATGCCGACTTAAATTTTCATTTTCTTCTTTTATAATACTTTCATAGCGAAAGCTAATAAACCCTATCGCAATCATACACACTAAAACAATACCTATGTACGAAAACAACAGCGTTTTTGTTGCACTTTTCTTTTTTAAAGAAAATGTCTTCACAGCGCTAAAAACACTCCTTTTAGAAAATGATTATCTTTTACTTAAATGGCAAATAACGGTCTTCTATGCTTGGTGTTATAAATCTTGAATAAGCTCTCCCATTTTTATAATGCTTCACACTTTCATATATACCCATTTCTTCAGGAGATTTTCCTACAAATCCACCCTTAACGCCTTTTATAGTAGCCCCGTCTTCATCAATTGTTATAATTGCGTAAAGAGGCTTTGAATATGGTGCTGTATGCCTTACATAAGGAAATTGCTCCAAAATCTCGGGGGTATATATGTCTGTGCGTATTATATCATCAGTCAGCCACTGCATACCCGCAGCATTAACAGCATAATACCATGTTTTATCTACTTTTTCACAAAAGTCCACATGTTCATGACCATTTACGGCAAGCAACACAGGATTTGGAGCACTGTCGATAACCTTTTTAAAATCAGGAAAATTTCTGATAGCATCAGGCGGCTCAGGGGTCAAACGCTGATGTGAAAAAAGTATAGACGGATAAGGCGTTTTCGCCAAATCCTCTTTAAGCCATTCAAGCTGTTCATCATTAATAAATGGCAAAACAGGCTTTGCTTTTCCTGAATGAGCATAATAGCTGCCGTGCTCGTAAGAAACGAACTCGTCACCAATTTTCATATAGTTAGCATCTAATACAACAAAATGATAATCATTTATATCAAAAGAATAATAAGGATTAAGATGCGGTGCACCCCAAAAATCAAGAATTTCTCTTTTTGTGCATACGTCTATATCGTGATTACCTATTACATGGTAGGTCGGTTTTTCAAAGTTTTTATACATAGATATTACTCTATCGTTAACCGAGTAATCTGCCATAAGCTTTCTTTCGCCCTCAGGCATACAAAAATCACCCAGATGAATTACAAAATCTACGTCTTCTTTTCTGCAGGCATCAAGAATTTCTGCAAGATTCTGTTCTCCGTTTACAGTCAGCTGAACATGCAAATCACCTATCACGCCAAATTTAACTCCATTTTTCATTATATCACACCATCCTTTAAGTTTATAAATACTCCTTTGTGTATCTGTTTGAGTGTTCAAGCAGATACACAAGGGAGCATGCTCCCTTGCCTTCCCCTTATATATGAGTTCGGCAGGGACGGATGCAATCATCCGTCTCTGCAATTAACATCATATCATATAAACTATTTTATACCATAAATCCGTGCTAATCAAATTAATTATTTAAGTGCAATAGTTTTTGAAACAGCCAACGGTTTTAATGTTTCAACACCGTCAAATAAGAACAGACGATAGCTTGCTGTGCCAGCAGGCAATTCATAGTCAGTAACATCGGCAGTTGTAAAGCCAGCGGTTGCTGCTGTAGCCGTGCCTAAAACACCAACCTGAATAAGCTTGCCTTCTGCATCATACGCACCTGCAAAAACAGTACCGCTGATTGCATTCTGACCATAGCTTGCATACTGAAGACCAACGTGAGTTATTTTTCCGCCATCAACAGTTGCACCTGTAAACTGTACGTCTTCTGAATCGAAGTTCATAATCAAAAGGTCATCAATATAGAAATCAGAATCTACTCCACCTGCACTACCCGGATTCATATAAAATTCCAGATTAGTTGCCGCTGCTTCCATGTTATTTACATTTGTCCAGCTTGTTCCGATATATTCGCCGTCAATATACATACTTATCGGATGACAAGCAATTTTATTTTCGGTGTTCCACTGAGTATACTCCTCTGTTATACCGGTGTCGCATATAAACAGATATGTTCTCCAGACATTCTTTGTGTAAAATTTAGCAGATTGTACGTCGGTAGTTGCTGAATTTTCATCTGCGTACTGTATCGCTGTATAATCACCACGCCATGTGTCCGGATAATTTGAACGGAATCTTCCCATATACGGGCTGAACAAGTTAAGTCCTATACCATTCGTGTTAGCATGTATGTTCTTAACACGGAATGACATCGCTATTCTGTCACCGCAATCTGAGGTCTGTAAAGCATGATTCAAGCGGTAAATTTTTGTATCTTCAGTCAATTTCATATGTAAATATGAATTTTCATCACTTTCTTTTACGATTTCTGTAACAGCACTTGATAATTTGTAATTATTTTCAAACAATCCTAAATTCCAGCCCGATGAAGGATTGTTAGATGCAGCTGTTGTCTTATCAAAAAGATTTCCTTCGTTTAAGCCGTTAAAGTTTTCACTTAATTTTTCACCATAATTTTTCGGTAAAACTGTTAAAATTACCTTAGGTGCATTTAAAGTAATTTTATTAACAACAATCTGCGGTGTTACGGTTACAGATGTAAAGAAATCAGTAGTTGTAACTGTTCCGTCTTCTGCAATCACACTCGGGTCGCTTGTTACATAGGTTATGTCATACTCTGTACCATCAAGTGTAATTTTATTTGCCAAATTAGCATCTACATAAATATTTCCTTTTGTTGCAGGATTAAATGCATCAATTTTTGCTGAGCTTGTCTGTGAAATGGTTATATCATCAAAATATACATCACCAACTACATAGTTCTGGTTACGCTGTTGTAAAAAACCGATCTGCGTAATTTTAACAGCTGTTGTATATGCATCGCCTATCTGCACATCATCAATATACAAAGTAGTTGTATTTGCGTTGTAGTCAATAACAAGCTCGTACTTGTTCCATACACCAGGAGTAGATAATTTTAAAGTCTGTTCGCTATTGGCAGGTGTAAATTTGTGACCGCCGCTCTCAAGTGTTACTCTGTCGCTACGAAGCTCTGTAAATACACCTCTCATCAACACGTTATGGTTGTTAAGTGCACACTTCATGCGAAAGCTAAGTTTAAGTATTCCTGTTGCAGGAATACCTGATAATTTTTGTCCAGCCTCAAGATGAACATGATTAGAGTTTCTTTCAGTTCTTACTATATGAAGAACATTGTTGTTAGTGCTGGTTTCTTGTTCAATCTTAATTTCAGTTCCTTCTGCATTTGCTGTTGACAAATTGTCAGCCGCCAATTTCCATGTGCCATAACCGGCAGTTGTATAACCGTCTGTTGTAGATGTAGCCAACGGTCCTGCTACATTGTCAGATGGTTCGCCAAAGGTTTCTTTAAAATACTCTGTGACCGTTATATCCGTTGCAGGCTCATCTGCTGCAAGCGCAGTCATAGGAATCATTGTGAATAACATCACAAATGTCAGAAAAATTGATAATTTTTTCATATTGTTAAACCTCCTTAAAATTGTCATAAATTTATATAAATAATAAACTTACCATAATGCCGTGTCGTTAACCTTGCGGCTTATAAAGTTTGCAGAGCACAAGAACAACAGGTTTATAACAGAGTTAAACATATTAACCGCTGTTGAAAAGCTCCAGCTTTGCTCTAAAAGACCCTTGCGGTAAACATATGTAGAAATTACGTCTGCTACCTCGAGCGTTGCATCGTTGTAGAGCAAAATTATTTTTTCGTATCCTACATTTAAAATACCGCCTATGCGTAATATAAGCATTGTAATAATTGTAGGAAGAATTCCCGGCAGAGTAATATGCCAGGTTTGCTTCCAGCGGCCTGCACCGTCGATTGTAGCCGCCTCGTAAAGTGAGCCGTCAATACCGGTAAGTGCCGCTAAGAAAATGATTGACTCCCAGCCTACTGACTGCCAGATACCGCTTATAACATAAATCGGAACAAAATATTCCGGATAGTTAAGCATTGTAATAGGCTCTACACCAAAAAAGCTTAACAGATACGATACTATACCTGTGTCACGTGTAAAGTCTTTTACCATACCACAGATAACGACAAGCGATATAAAGTGTGGCAAGTAGGTTGCATTTTGCACCAGCTTTGAAAATCTTGCACTTTTAAGCTCGTTTAATAAAAGCGCTAAGATAATAGGCATCGGAAAGCTGAAAATTAAAGTCGTAAGACTTATTCTTAATGTGTTAAACAAAACTTCGCCAAACGATGGGCTACTGAAGAAATCTATAAAATGCTTAAAGCCAACCCAAGGACTGCCCCATGTTCCTAAGCGGGGTGTAAAGTTTTTAAAAGCTATTAACGCACCGTACATAGGAACGTAGTGCCAGATAATGTAATATGCCAAAACAGGCAACATAAGCAAATACAATGATTTGTTTAACTTAAAATCTTTTTTAATAACAGACCGGTAATTTATGCGATATTCAGAACCGCTTGCGGTTTGTTTTAATGTATTTCGCATTGATTTCATTCCTTTCTTTTTACTGTGTGAACAGCCGTTGTGCAGAGTCAGCCGCTCTGCACACGACCTCTTTATTTATAAATAATCAACCCTTAACTGCACCAACCAAAACGCCTTTGGTAAAATACCGCTGCAGGAACGGATAAACACACAGTATAGGAACGGTTGCCACTACAATAATGGCATACTTAATTGTTTCGCCGATAGAATATTGGTCTGTTGCCATAGCGTCCTGACCCATCGAGAACGTATCATTCTGAATAAGTATTTCCCTTAAAATAAGCTGCAATGGGAACAACGTACGTTCTTTTATGTAGATACTTGCAGGAAACCACGAATTCCAATGACCTACTGCATAATAAAGCACCATAACCGCCATAATTGATTTTGAAAGCGGAATTACAATCTTAAACAACACCTGAATATGGCTTGCTCCGTCAAGTCTTGCCGACTCTAATAAGCTATCAGGCACTGATGAAAACGAAGTTCTCATAATAATAAAATTGTATGTGTTAATCGCTGTTGGCAGTATTAATGCCAAATATGAATTAGTCAGATGAAGCGCACGTGTGTTTAACAGGTATAACGGTATAAGTCCGCCTGATATAAACATCGTTATAGTTATAAAGCGCATTAAAATTCCTGACCAGAAAACATTTTTTTGCGAAAGGCAATATGCCGCAATTGAGGTTAGCACCATATTAACCAAAACGCCACTAACAACAATAATAACAGTGTTTGCATAACCCTTAACAATCATCGAGTTTTTAAAAACTCCCTCGTATGCCGCCAGACTGAATCCGTCCGGAACCAGCAAAAGACCAGTATGTGCAACCAATCGGTTGCCGTCGCTGAAGGATGCACACAGTACATACCAAACAGGATAAATCATAACCAGGGCTAACACGAGCATGAATATAATATTGCATATATTAAAAACTTGCTGTGGTTTTGAAACTTTGATTTTCATTATTTGCTCTATACTCCTTTTTAACGGTCCTTATAACGTGCTAAAGCTGCTGTTTCGATTTCCATAGCTCTGTCAACACCAAGCTGTTTCATTGTGTCAACATATTTATCGAAATTCTCGAGCGGCTCGATACCGTTAATAAACTTAACAATCATCTGATCTCTGTATTTATCTACCTCAGTCATAATCTGAGCATATTCTGAATTTTCTTCTGTTGTAAATGTAATCATCGGAACACGTTTTGATACACTTTCTTCAAATCCAACAGTCCAGTTCTTTAAAGCAGCTTTTTGCTGAGGTAAACCATAGTACTGCTGAATATAACGTGAGTCTAAAACGAATGGTCCGCCGTTACCAGCCAACATATGTAGTCCTAAAGCCTGAGAAATTGTAAGTCCGTCCGGGTTGTTCATAATCAAATCTGTATAAACAGGTTCGCCATCAACAATTGTATGACCTACACCCTCGATACCAAAGTTTGCAAGCATATCGCCTTCTTCTGTATAGAAGTAGTCGAGTGCTTTTGCTGCCAAAGCAGGATTTTTAGCCTGTGTGGTAATCGCAGAACCAACTCCGGTTATGTTCTTAGCAATCGGAACAGCTCCGGTCGGCTTTCCGTCAAAGCTCGGATACGGTACAGCTGTTAAGTTAAAGTTAGGGTTCTTCTGAACTCCCATTTTCATATACTGACCTATTCCGCCACCGCCGCTTGTTATTGTTGCACCGGTTTTGTCGTTTAAAATCTGGTTGTCGATAAGTTTGCTGTCTACTGATACGATATTCTTATCTAAAAGACCCTTTTCAAACCAGTCACGGATAATAGCCAAAGCATTTTTAAATTCAGGCTGAATTGCTGCGTAAACAATTTTGTCACCTTCTTTATATGGGTCAAATCCTGCCTCAAACATATTAAAGAAATAGCAGATGTTACCATAGTTAAAGGACATAGGAGCCTCTGCGCCTTTTTTCTCTTTAAATGCTGTCAGCATATTTGTCCAATCATCAACCGATTTCGGTTCTTCAAGACCAAGCTCATCGAGCCAGTCCTTACGAACAGCAGGACCGCTTACTACCAGTAAGTCATTTCCGTCCTGAATCGAAACGAACGCATAATGGTCGCCTGCATCTGTTTTCGAGGCCTTGTCATAATCGTCATTTTTTTCTAAAAATCCGAAAAATCCAGGAGCATATTCTTTGTATTCATCAAGAGGAATAATAACTTCTTCATCAATCGCTCTTGTAGGACCGCCAGGATACTGACCCCAGTGTGTGTTGATAATATCAGGCAATTCGTTAGCAGAAATCATAAGATTTAATGCCTCTTTTTCCTGTCCTGCTGCAGGATGCTGATACTTAATTTTAATACCGGTACGTCTTTCAAACTCCTGAGCAATTTCAGTTGCACCAAAATTATCTACTGAAGTTGAAATGTTAATAGGCAACGAACGCCAATAGGTTAATGTTTCGTCTGTTTTAACAGGATAAGACGAAAGGTCGATATCCGTATTAGAAACACTTGCTTTGTCAGGTCCGCCGCAAGCAGTGAGCAACGCTGTAATGCTCAACATAATCGCCAAGACCTTAATTGGTTTTTTCATACTACCACTCCTTAATTAAAATTTTCTTTTTTGGGATTGCGTCATACGCAAAGACCTGTACAATTTAATTATAGAGCAACCCCTATCTACGCACAAGTGACAACTTCTTAAAAAGCGTGACAAAATCGAAAAAACGGCTTCTCGCAAGGGTTTAAGCTATTGACTTAACTTATCTTGGGTGTTAAAATGATTGCGAAAATATTAACTAAAAGGAGTAATCTTTTATGTCAAAAAAATTGAAAATTTTGATGATTGGTGCACACTTAGATGATAACGATTTTCGCGGTGGCGGTGTATCATTAAAATATCTTAGTTTAGGTCACGAGGTTCGTTTTTTATCGGTATGTAACGGAAGCGGAGGTCATCACGAAATGGCACCTGCTGAAATCGCTGCACGCAGACGCAAAGAGGCAGATGCAGTAGCCGCTTTAACTGGCATAGAATATGATATATGGGATATTGAAGATTGTGAGCTTGTTGCAGATTTAGAAACCCGCAAACGTATGGTTCGTTATATAAGGGAATATAATCCCGATATAATCTTTACTCACCGTACTAACGATTATCACGCAGACCACAGAAATGCGGCACTTTTGGTTCAGGATGCATCTTATCTTTTAACTGTACCTCACTTTTGCTCTGATGTACCTGCAATGCGAGTAATGCCGGTTATTATGTATTTTTACGACAAATTTGTAAATCCGGTTTTCGCACCTGATATTGTAATACCCACTGATGATGTAATCGATAAAAAATATGAAATGTTTGATTGCCACGTATCTCAGGTATATGAATGGTTGCCTTATGAAAAAGGCACTTTAGACCAGGTTCCATCTGACTCTAAAGAACGTCTTGAGTGGCTTAAATGCCCACGCATTCCAAGAGACAGAATTTTAACCGATGCAAAGGATTTAAATGTCTATTCGCCAAGCAACAACAGCGAATACAGAGAGGCAACCGCAGCAGTTAAATACCGTGACAAAATTGCAGAACGCTACGGCAGAGAAATCGCTGACCGCACACTATTTGCCGAGGCTTTTCAGGTTTCTGAATACGGCGAAGATTTGACTGAAGAAAATAAAAATATTCTTTTCCCATTCTAATAAAAATATAAAAGACGTTTTTACACATTGATGTAAAAACGTCTTTTTTGTCACCATATTAAATTTTAAAGTTCTAAAGCCTGTCTGTAAGTTTTCATTTCGTAGTTAAGCACATAATCAACCTGACGGATTTTCCATCTTAAGTGCCACTCATCTGTTATGTAAAGCATACTCGGCTCCCAGCCTAAACGTGAATCTTGCTGAACAAGCGGAATTGTTTTCTCTGCGTTATCACGCTCATCTATCAAAAGTTGCTCCATATCATCAAGAATTTTTTCAATTTTTGTCTTATCATCCTCAACAAGCAGACGACATTTCATTAAAAACCATTGTTTAGCACGAACTCCGGTTTGTGTGCTACGACAGATAAATCTTACTAAATTAAGTAATTCTGAAATCTTTTCATTCGGATTTTCGATGCTCTCTAAAATTTCTCTTCCCTGTTCCAACTTTTCACTCATTATCTTTAACGACTTTAACTCTTCAGGCACACGAATACCGGTCATCGAGTCACGGTGTGACTGCTCACTTGTATAAAATGGGAAACAAATTCTGCTACCAAACATTG
>JAFQAG010000141.1 GCA_017416985.1 Clostridia bacterium | reverse complement strand
ATAACATTGGCATCTAGATTATACAGTCTTTATATAAAGATTGTCGAAAAAAGTCGAAAAGATAAATAAAAATTTGTGAGGCAAAAAAATGAAAATATTAATGCGTAAATACGAAGAAAAAGATCTAATTGAAATGATACAAATTTGGAATGAAATTGTTGAGGAAGGGAATGCATTTCCGCAAGAAGAATTCCTGAACCTTGAAAGCGGAGCAAGTTTTTTTGCTACACAAACTTATACAGGTGTTGCGGTAGATGCCGAAACGGAGATAATATACGGACTTTATATTTTGCACCCAAATAATATTGGTAGATGCGGTCACATTTGTAATGCAAGCTATGCAGTTAGATCGCAAAGCAGAGGATTACATATAGGTGAAAAACTAGTGTTAGATTGTATTGAGCAGGGACGAAAATTCGGTTTTTCTATTTTACAATTCAATGCAGTTGTTGCGACAAATAAACACGCTAGACATTTATATGAGCGTCTCGGATTCACTCAATTAGGAACAATCTCAAAAGGATTTCGTATGAAAGACGGGTATTTTGAAGATATTTGTCCTTATTATCGAGTTTTATAGGTTTAAATCTGTCTATAATTTTTAAACCTAGACTTGATTATGATTTACTACAAAAAACATTGGTATCTAGATTATACAGTCTTTATAACGTTAACGTGATTAAAATAATAAAAAAGGAGAAATAGTATGTCTAAATTAAAAGATAAATTTTTACCTTTATACACTAAGGGTGAAGAAATATTTAACATGGTATCGCACATTGTAGGTGGTGCGTGGGGTGTTGTTTATCTGGTATTGTGCGTTATTATGGCGGCAATTCATAAAAACGTTATGGGAGTAGTTGCATCTGCCATTTATGGTGCATCGGTAATTATTCTTTTTACAATGTCGAGTGTTTATCACGGTGTAAGACCGTCAGGGGCAAAAAAAGTTTTGAGAATTATTGACCATTGCACTATTTATCTTATGATTGCTGGTACTTATACTCCTATTGCTCTTTGTGCGGTCAGGGGTCAGAATGCTGCAGCTGGTTGGGTGCTTTTTGGAATTATATGGGCTATGACGGCTCTTGCTGCAACTTTTACTGCTATTGACCTTAATAAGTATAAAAAGCTGTCGATGATATGTTATTTGGGAATGGGTTGGTGCATTGTAGGTTTTTGGAAGCTAACATATGCAGCTATTGGATTCGGTGGCGCTGCATTTTTAATTGCCGGCGGTGTTCTTTATACCATTGGTGCGATTTTATACGGTATGGGAAAAAAGAAAAAATATATACATTCGGTTTTTCATATTTTCGTAGATTTGGCGAGCCTTTGTCATTTCTTTTGTATTTTATTTTATGTTGTGTGATTTGATGTGAAAAGTATTTTTTCTTATTTTAAAGTAGGAAAGGTATGGTGTTAGATATGGTGAATAGGATATTTAGAAAATGTTCAGAATGCAACAGATTATTTGCAATGAAAAAAACAGATAAAAAGCTTGTCAGAACAGAAGATGTAGAAATATTAGAAACCCTTACACAACCTAATTTAAGAGGCGGAATAGAAACAATGGTAGAAAGATTTGTTTCTGGCAAAAGAAATACTTATGAAATTACATATTCATGCAGATTTTGCGGTGCGAAATATATAAAAAATGCGTTTAAAGATATGAAAAAATATAAGCAGAATTAAACAGAAAGGATAATAAAAATGAGAGATTTTACATTTTATGCTCCTACTAAGGTTTATTTTGGAAAAGATAAGCACAAAGAGGTTGGTGCTATTATAAAAGAGCTTGGATATAAGGTTATCATGATGCAGTACGGCAAGGAAAGCATAAAAAAAAGCGGTCTTTATGATGAGGTTATGAAATCCCTTTCAGATAGCGGCATTAAAGTTGTTGAAATGGGTGGTGTTGAGCCAAATCCTAAGCTGTCGTTTGTGCGTGAGGCTATTAAGGTTGCAAAAGAAAATAAAGTTGAAATGATTCTTGCTGTTGGCGGCGGAAGTGCGATTGATTCTTCAAAATATACTGCTGCAGGTGCGGCTAACGATTGTGATGTCTGGGATTTTCCGACCAGAAAAGCCGTGCCCAAAAAAAGCTTGCCCGTAGGTTGTATTTTAACTCTTGCGGCTGCAGGAAGCGAAATGAGCAGCTCTGCTGTTATAACAAATATGGAAGAAAATATGAAGCGAGGTTTTAACAGCGATTTTAACCGATGCAAGTTTGCTATTTGCAATCCTGAGCTTACTTATACTGTAAATCCGTATCAGACAGCTTGCGGAATTGTAGATATTATGGCGCACACTATGGAGCGCTATTTTACAAACTGTGAGGATACTATACTAACCGACAGAATTGCAGAAAGTATTTTAAAATCGGTTGCAGAGGCAGGAAAAGTATTAAAAGAAAATCCGTGCGATTACGATGCCCGTGCTACTGTGATGTGGGCATCAAGCCTTTCGCACAACGATTTGACCGGATGCGGAAGAGATAATATGCTTCCCGTGCATCAGCTTGAGCATGCTTTAAGCGGTGAGTTTGACCATATTGCTCACGGTGCAGGGCTTGCTGTGTTGTTTCCTGCGTGGGCTCAGTATGTTTATAAATATAATCCGAAAAGATTTGCCAGATTTGCACGTCAGGTGTGGGATGTAACCGAAACCGATGATGAAAAGGCGGCTTTAGCCGGTATTGAAAAAATGGCAGAGTTTTTCGCATTTTTGGGTATGCCTCTTAAACTGCGTGAGTTTGATATTTGTGAAAGTTCAATTAGTCGTCTTGCACAGTTATGCACTTTTAATCGTTCGAGAGTGGTAAATTCTTATGTTGAGCTTGATTTTGAAAAGATTGAAGAAATATTTAAAAGCTGTTATTGATATAATAGGCTTCGGGTTTGTAAGCCCGAGTTTTATGTAATTCATTGCTTTAGAGGATTTAATAAAATGATGTCGAAAAAGATTGAGAAACTTTTAAACTTTTTCTTTCCGTCAAGGTGTGTTTTATGCGATCGCGTTGTACGTGATAAAAAATCTGTTTGTCCGGATTGTCATGAAAAGCTGACTCTTTTATCTGAGGTCAGGACCTGCAAAAAATGCTCGCATCCTGTGCCTGAAGGAGCAGTTTTTTGTGATGTGTGCCTTACGCATCCGCATTATTTTACGGCGTGCTTCGCTGCTGCGATTTACAAAAAAGAATTGCGCAGGTCGATTATTAAATTTAAGTTTTACAAAAGGCCTGATTTGCATAGAGGGCTTGCAGGTTTGATTTTAATGAGATTAGCTAAGTTTGACCTTTTGCCAAAATTTGATGCGGTAATCGGTGTGCCTTTATCTGAAAAAAGATTGGAAGAAAGAGGTTATGAGCAGGCAGTTTTAATAGCTAAAGTTATTGCTAAGGAGTTAGGCGTTAAACTGCTTAAAAAATGTATTAAAAAGATTAAAGATGTACCTGCGCAGAGTAAGCTATCATACGCGAAAAGACAGCAAAATTTACGTGGCGCTTTTGAAATTACAAATTATAAAAAGGTAAAAGGAAAGGTTATTCTTTTAGTTGATGATATATACACTACGGGAGCAACTGTCGATGAGATATCAAAGATTTTATTAGAGGCAGGAGCTAAAGAGGTGTATGTTGCAACGGTGGCTTTGACAGAGTTAGGGTCATGATAAAAGGTTATTTTATCGTGGCTCTTTTTTTGTTGTTTAAAAATTTTTATAAAAAACACTTGACAAAACACGAAGTGTGTGGTATAATACATAACATACAGAACAAATGTTCTATTATTTCTGGTGCGTAGTGCTGCGTACTTTTCTTTTTAAAAATATATCACACGTAACGTGTTATAAATCTGCGTAGAGATAAAGGGGGCGATAGGTACGGGGAAGAGAAAAAATAAAAACGATGTTGCTAGTTCTTTAGCAGATTATATGACAGAGCTTTTAAATATGCCTGCAAATGAAGAGGAACAAGAGCAACTTGCAGCAAGTGGGTATAAAGGCAAAAAAGCAAATCAAGCTTTACTTTTGGCTCAGTCTGTTCTGGAAAAAGCCATTGAAAAAGGTGATGTGTCTGCATTTAAAGAGGTAAGGTCCTTATTAAACGAAGAAAGCGGTGATAACGGCGAGTTAGAAAAAATGTTAGACGTTATTAAAAAATCACTTAAAAGAGAAAATGCAGCTTGCTTATCTGACAGAAATGTAGAAGAGGAAGTTAAAAATGGCAAGTGCAATAACAAAAAAGGTGATAAGTCGTTAGCGCAAGAGCCTGAGTGAAAGCAATCTTTCAGCCAAAAACAGTGGGATACATTATGTCTGATGTTAAGCGGTGGATTCAGGCGCATTAACATTCTGCAGGGCTCTGTGCGTTCCGGAAAAACATGGATCAGCCTGGTTTTATGGACGTTATGGATAATGCAGATGCCAAGGAATGCCAATTATCTTATGTGTGCAAAAACATTGGATGCTCTAAAACGCAATTGTCTTGACATTTTGTTGCAAATTGTTGGGAAAAAATATTTTTCTTACAGTTTATCTAAAAAAGAAGCAACGCTTATGGGCAGACGTATTTATCTTGAGGGAGCGAACGATGCAAGAGCAGAGGAAAAAATTCGAGGAATGACGCTTGTCGGTGTATATTGCGACGAAATAACTCTTTTACCACAGGAATTCTTTTCCATGCTACTTTCAAGAATGTCAGCAGAGGGTGCTAAACTTTTAGGTACTACAAATCCAGACTCGCCTGAGCACTGGTTTAAGAAAAATTATATTGACAGAGCCGATGAACTGGACCTTTATTGCGAAAAGTTTTTAATTGATGATAATTGCTTTTTATCGCATGATTTCGTAGAAAATCTTAAAAGGGAGTATACAGGTGTTTTTTATGAACGCTTTATTTGCGGTGAATGGATTAATGCTGAAGGATTGGTTTATCCGAATTTTAGTGAGGAAAAGCACATTATAAAAGGTTCGATTAAAGAAACGGGCGATTTTTATATTTCGATTGACTATGGCACGTTAAATCCGTGCTCTATGGGTCTTTGGCAAATTGACAGAGAAAAAATGCAGGCAATAAGGCTGAGAGAATTTT
>JAFQAG010000140.1 GCA_017416985.1 Clostridia bacterium | reverse complement strand
GTATCACCGTAGGTTGCTTTAAGGTTTACCGGTGCTGTGTAAGTAGGTTTTGCTTTTGCGATTGCAAATTCCTTTTCATCACTTGCACCTGTATAATTGGCTGTATCTGCAACTTTTGCAATCACCTTATATGTACCTGCGTTTGCAGGAGGGGTTGCATTTTCCGCATAATTTGTTTTACCCGTTCCAACATAGGTAAAGGCAGGTGTACCGAAGGTTGCAGAAGCAGAAGGCGTTTTCGGACTTTCGCCATACGTCCAGTCCTCAATAGCAAGACCTTTTATTGCATTTGCGGCTACTTTTACAGTTACCTTAACCAAATCGGTATCAACCGATGTGCTTTCTCCGTTATCTTTTCTTGTAACGGTGATTTTGCAGTAGTAGTAATAATCTCCTGCTGAAAGACCGTTTTCAATAGCAAGGTCTTTTTCTGTACCGATAGCTACTGCTCCGTCTTTGGAGTTGGTTGTGTTTTTATACCACTGATATGTTACTATATATTCATTTTCATCAGCGTCTGTTTCAACGCTTAACTTTTTATCTGTACCAATATTTGCGTAGGTTAAGGCGTTTGCGTCCTCAAATCCTTGCGGCTGTGATATAATCGTGGGAGCGTATGCCGGGATTTTATTCCATACTGCGAAAAGTGTAATGCTTTCGCCTGCATTTGTAAGGTCGCTTACAGACTGCTTGTCATTATATACTTTTGTACCTGCCGCAGTTGTCGCCCAGCCCTCAAAGGTATAACCCGTTTTCGTGAAGATGTTTTCTGAAAGCGCTGTTGCTTCTCCAAGCGTGATTGTCTGATTTGCCATTGTGCCGCTGCCGCCGTTTGCGTTGAAGATTACCGTATATTCGGGGTTTTTAAGGCTGACGGTTGTATCTTTCGTGTTAGACTTTTTATAGATGTCGGTCTGTTTCTGATATACATATACCCAAAGGTTATTGCTTCCTGCATAGACGTCGGGTACGGTGATGGTTGCTCTGCCGTTTGTATCGGGAGTAAATTCGATTTTATCACTGCCGAACTCGCAAACAAAATCTGTTTTGCTCCTATCAGCTTCATCAAGGGTGATTACAAAGCTGTTCACCGTTACATCGCTAATGGTAAATGATTTTATATTATCTCGGTCAAGCCTTTTAACCGTGTAATTTGTATAAGCTGTTACGCCGCCCACTGTGATTTGCGCTTTGTATGTACCGCCTACATTCTCAAAAGGTGTGGTTGTAGCAGAGCTTTCGTCAATATTGGGATATTGTGAATATTTATAATAAACAATATCGGGAAGCTCTGTTATTCCGCCGATTGATGTTGCAGAAAGAGTTGCTGCCGCATTTTTGCCGTCATTCACTTCGATGTGAAGCGGCTCAATAATAGCTAATTCCTTATTTGCTGTCGAGGTACATTCTCCCTCGCCGTTACAAGTTGCAACAATAATATCGGTTTGGTCTGCCTTAATCGAATAGCTCCACTGGCAAACGTGAGCAGGTTTTTCCACTAACTGCAGTTCGCCGCTGCCGTCAGGCTGAACGGTGTATCCATCATCCCATGCGGTGAAATAGCTGTCATAATCTGCATTTTCGCCCATCTTCTCAGTCCAGCCCGTGGTGAAGGTGCCGGGAGTTTCCATCAATACGCTGATGGCATTTCCCTGCGTATAGCTGAGTTCACCGCCGAGGGTGATGATGCCGCCGTCAAGATAAACGCCCGCAGTGGCGCCGGTGATAGTGGGTGCACCGCTGAGTTCGAGGGAGCCTGCGCCATGGTAGTAATTGTAGATGCCGTAGTTGTTACCGTCGGTGCCGGTAGACTTGACGGTGCCGCCGCTTACGGTAAGGGTGCCGCTGTTGTAGATGCCTAAGAAGCTGCCG
>JAFQAG010000012.1 GCA_017416985.1 Clostridia bacterium | reverse complement strand
GTTTTATTGTATGGATATTTATAACACGTGCACTTATTCCCTTTTCAGCAAGTATTTCCTTAGCCTCTAACGCTTCAGGAACCATTAAGCCGGTTGCTACTAACGTAACATCTTTTCCATCTTTTAATTCTACACCTTTTCCAAGCTCAAATTTATAGCTTGAACGTTCAAACATTTCAGGAACTGCTAATCTGCCGAATCTTAAATATACAGGTCCGTCAATCTTTAACGCCGCCTCAACAGCACAAATAGCCTCTGTTGCATCAGCTGGATTAATAATTGTCATATTTGGAAGAGAACGCATAAGTGCGATATCTTCTAAACACTGATGCGTTGCACCGTCTTCGCCGACAGAAATTCCGGCATGGGTTGCGCCAATTTTTACATTAAGCTTAGGATAGCAGATAGAGTTTCTTATCTGCTCAAAGGCTCTGCCTGCCGCAAACATTGCAAAAGAGCTTGCAAATACGGTTTTTCCGCAAGCAGCTAAACCTGCTGCCGTTGACATCATATTAGCCTCTGCTATACCTGTATTGAAAAATCTTTCAGGGAACTTTTTCTTAAATGTATCTGTTTTTGTGGATTTAGAAAGGTCCGCATCCAAAACAACAAAATCGTATGTATCACCAAATTCAGCTAAAGCAAGACCATAAGCCTCACGTGTTGCTACCTTACCCATTTAACTGCACCTCCAGCTCTTTTATCTGTGCATCAAGCTCTGTAATTGCCTGATTGTACTGCTCTTCGTTAGGCGCACTGCCGTGCCAAGCAGGATTGTTTTCCATAAACGAAACACCCTTGCCCTTTATGCTCTTTAAAATAATCATTGTAGGCTTACCTTTAACAGTTTTCGCCTCGCAAATTGCATCATAGAGCTTGATTATATCGTGTGCATCTACAACCATAACATTCCAGCCAAATGCTTCAAACTTTTTATCGATAGGAAGCGGCGACATTACCTCCGCTATATCTCCGTCAATCTGAAGGCCGTTAAAGTCAACAAATGCCGTTAAATTATCAAGCTTATAGTGAGGAGCATACATTGCTGCCTCCCATACCTGACCTTCTTCAAGCTCACCGTCACCTAAAATGGTATAAACACGGTAATCCTTTTTATCTATTTTAGCCGCTAACGCCATACCGTTTGCTGCACATATACCCTGACCTACTGAACCGGTAGACATATCAACACCCGGAACACCCTTCATATCAGGATGCCCCTGAAGATAGCTGCCGATTTTTCTGAATGTCGGCATATCCTCAACCGGAAAATATCCGCGTTCAGCAAGCACACCGTAAAGAGCCGGTGCTGCATGACCCTTAGACAGTACAAAACGGTCACGGTCTGGGTTTGACGGATTTTTAGGGTCTACGTTCATCACCTCAAAGTAAAGCACCGCCAAAACGTCTGCTATTGACAACGAGCCACCCGGATGTCCGGCAGATGCGCTGTATACAGCTGTAAGTGCGTCTTTGCGTATGCGGTTTGCAATGATTTCTAATTCAATTGCTCTTTTGTTATCCACAAATACAATCCCCTTTGCTTATATATTGTAAAATTTTTTAACTCTGTTTAACTGTCAGTTCGAATGCCTCTTGCATTCGCTTATTTAAAAGCTCGGTTTCGCCCGAAAGATATAAATAACCAAACAATGCCTCAAGTGCAGTTGCATAACGATAGTCAGTAACATCTGCATTTTTAGGAACGGTTGCAGATTTCGCATTACGACCACGCTTAAATGCTGCGAGCTCGTCATCAGACAAGGTTTCCATCATTCTTTTAGCTGCCACAGCCTGTGCCCCTGCTTTTACATAGCCTATTGCCTTTTTATGCAACGCATTTGCACTTGTGTTTGCTTCGGCTAAAATACGCGCTCTGACATAAACCTCATACACCGCATCGCCGATAAATGCCAAGGCTAAAGGCGAATATTCACGAGGCGATACCGAGAGTCCCTCCGGCACAATTTCAGATATATTCATATATCAAAGCCTGCCTTTCAGATTAAGCCTTAGAGATAATATGAACCTTAACGCCCTGACGGGTGTCTTCAAGCTCAATGCCCATTTCTTTTAACTCATCACGGATACTGTCAGCAAGCGCCCAATCTTTGTCAGCACGAGCCTGTTTACGTTTTTCAATCAATGCCTTAGCCTCGTCGCTTAATGTATCCTCCTGAGTTTTTGTAAATATTCCTAAAACTGCTCCAAGCTCACGCAAAAGCTCTGCGCTTTTAGCAATTAACTCAGATGATGAATCAGCACTTACGCTTGTGTTAATTGTTCTTGCCAAATCAAACAACGCAGCGATTGCATCGGCAGTATTTAAGTCATCATCCATAGCCGCTTTAAACTGCTCTTTGCGCTTAAATATTTCTTCTAATACTTTCTGTTCTTCTGCAGAAAGCTCTGCCTTTTTAGCCTTGCTTGCAATAAAATCAAGGTTGTATAAGCAGTTGTAAAGACGGTCAAGACCTGCCTTTGACTGTGCTAAAAGCTCATCAGAGAAGTTAATTGCACTTCTGTAATGCGCCGACAACATGAAAAAGCGAATAACCTCGTAATCGTACTTTTTAGAAACGTCACGAACTGTAAAGAAATTACCCTTTGATTTTGACATTTT